>NZ_JBJIAK010000012.1:0-127873 GCF_045310915.1 Mycobacterium sp. SMC-17
TCAGATCATCCTCGGGAAGGTGCGCCCTTTCCTACGCCGCCTCGCCGAGGCTCATCCACAGGTTCTGATCATTGCTCTAACGAGCTTCTCCCCCCAGCACAGTTGAATTGGCCGCGTACGGCGCTCAACAGCACAAAACTCAACCACCGGGAGGACACCCACACTTCACTGAGACTCACAACGACCCACACCCACGCCGTCGCCACCTCTAATCACAGCATACGAAAAGGCACCAAGAGTTCCGGGGGCCAAATCGCCACTGGGACAGAATCACCTAGAAACACCCAACCAAGGCACCTGCTGACATCGAACGGATCTCAGGTGAGCTCGGCGGCGCTGGGCGCTTCCAGGGAGGTGTCGCGGGAGGTGTCCTTGAGGTCGACGCCGGACCGGCCCAGCGCGCGGGCACCCGACACCAACCCCGCCGCGACCGTCGCGGCCTCGGCGTAGCCGAGCCCCTCGGGCGGGTGGATGTTAGAGATGCAGTTGCGGTCTGCGTCGGTACGCCCCGGCATCGGCAGATGCGTCAGGTAGATGCCCAGGCTGTCGGCCACCGACAGGCCCGGCCGCTCCCCGATGATCACCAGCAGCGTGCGCACTTTCGCCGCCGCGCCGACGTGGTCGCCGAGCGCCACGCGGGCCTGCGTGGCGATCACCGGCGGCGCCAGCGTGTACTGGTCGCCCAGCCGCGCCACGAGCTCGGCGAGCAGCGCCGGACCATGCTTGGCCAGGGCGTAGGGCGAGAGCCCGTCGGCCAGGACGAAGCCGATGTCGGCCGGGGTTTCCGGGACGTCCATGGGCGTGGCCGGCAGCCGGCCAAGATCGGGACGGCGCAGGTACTCGCTACGGGACTCGGCCTGGCTGCGCACCACCGCCGGTTCGCCGATCCTGATCTCCCGGACACGGGCCGCGAGGGCCTCGACGTCGAGCGGCTCGTGCACGGCGTCGCGGGCGGCGGCGTGGGCCGCGGAAAGTTCGAGGACTTCCCGGGTGGGCAGCGCATTGCCGGCGCGGCCCAGTCCGATGCGGGCCTGCGTGGTCTTGCGGAGCTCGTCCCAGAACTCCTGGATTGCGAGATCTTCGGTCATCGTCATCCCGCCGCGGTGAGCGCCCGCAGCGCCGAGCGCTGCAGATCGAACTTGGTCAGCTTGCCGGCGTCGTCGGTCATGCCGACCTTCTTGAGCCAGGCGTCGAACTCCGGAGCCGGCTTCAGCCCGAGCGTGCGGCGGACCGCGACGACGTCGTGGAACGACAGGCTCTGGTAGCCGAGCATGACGTCGTCGGCGCCGGGCACCGTGATGACGAAGGCGCAACCCGCCGCGGCCAGCAGCGTGAGCAGCGTGTCCATGTCGTTCTGGTCGGCTTCGGCGTGGTTGGTGTAGCAGACGTCGACGCCCATCGGCAGGCCGAGCAGCTTGCCGCAGAAGTGGTCCTCGAGCCCGGCCCGGATGATCTGCCGGCCGTCGTACAGGTACTCCGGACCGATGAAGCCGACGACGGTGTTGACCAGCAGCGGGTCCAGGGCGCGGGCGACACCGTAGGCCCGGGTTTCGAGCGTCTGCTGGTCGACGGGCCGGCCGCCGGTACCGAGGTGGGCGCCCGAGCTGAGCGCCGAGCCCTGACCGGTTTCCAGGTACATGACGTTGTTGCCGACGGTGCCGCGGTTCAGGGACCGGCCGGCCTCGTTGCCTTCGCGCAGCAGCGCCATGTCGACACCGAAGGCCTTGTTGGCGCCTTCGGTGCCCGCCACCGACTGGAACACCAGGTCCACCGGGGCGCCGGCCTCGATGAGGCCGATCGTGGTGGTGATGTGCGACAGCACGCACGACTGCGCCGGGATGTCGTAGCGGCTGCGAATGTTGTCGAGCAGGTGCAGCAGGTCGGCGGTGGCCTGCGGCGAGTCGGTGGCCGGGTTGATGCCGATGACGGCGTCGCCGCACCCCATCAGCAGTCCGTCGAGCACGGCGGCGGCGATGCCGCGCGGATCGTCGGTCGGGTGGTTGGGCTGCAGCCGGGTGGCCAGGGTGCCCGGCAACCCGATGGTGCTGCGGAAGGCCGCGTGCACCTGGGTGGCCGCGGTGACCGCGATCAGGTCCTGGTTCCGCATGATCTTGGAGACCGCTGCCGCCATCTCCGGCGTGATGCCGGGGGCGACGGCAGCGATCTTCGCGGCGGCGTCGTCGCCGGCCACCGCGTCCAGCAGCCAGTCCCGGAAACCTCCCACCGTCAGGTGGGAGACTTCCGAAAACGCTTGCTGGTCATGGGAATCCATGATGAGCCGGGTGACCTCGTCGGTCTCGTACGGCACCACCGCTTCATTGAGGAAGGTGTCCAGCGGAAGGTCGGCCAGTGCCCACGCCGCGGCAGCCCGCTCGGCGTCGTTGTGGGCCGCGCACCCGGCGAGTTCATCACCGGAGCGCAGCGGCGTGGCCTTGGCCATCAAATCCACAAGCCCGTCGAAGGTGTGGTTCACCCCCGAAATCCGCTGGTGGTACTTCATTTCAGCTCGTCCTCGGCTTCTGCGAGCATCGCGAACTCTTCATCAGGAGAGTTTGCCACCAAATGGTGCCGGCTGTAGACCGCGAAGTAGAGCATGAAGGCGCAGAACACCAGCAGGCACAGGCCCACGGCCTTGGGGTCGACCAGGAAGGTGGCGATGACCGCGACGACGGCGATGACGAGCGCGAAGCCGGTGGTGGCGATGCCGCCCGGGGTGCGGTACGGCCGCGGCATGTTCGGCTCGCGGCGGCGCAGCACGATGTGGCTGACCATCATCAGGACGTAGCTCACGGCCGCACCGAAGACCGCCATGTTCAGCAGCAGGTCGCCCTTGCCGGTCAGCGACAGCAGGAAGCCGATGACGCCGGGGACGATGAGCGCCAGTGTCGGCGCCTTGCGGGAGTTGGTCACCGACAGCTGGGTCGGCAGGTAGCCCGCCCGGGACAGGGCGAAGAGCTGACGCGAGTAGGCGTAGATGATCGAGAAGAAGCTCGCGATCAGTCCGGCCAGGCCGATGTAGTTGACCAGCTTGGCGCCGACGCCCGAACCGAGCGCCTCGACGAGCGGGTTGCCCGAGGCCGACATCTGTTGCGCGCCACCGACACCCGTGGTGAGCACCAGCACGACGGCGCAGGTGACCAGCAGTACCGTCATCGCCGCGATGATGCCGCGCGGCACGTTCTTCTCCGGGTTCGCGGTTTCCTCGGCGGCCAGCGGCACGCCTTCGATCGCCAGGAAGAACCAGATGGCGAACGGGATGGCGGCCCAGATGCCGAGGTAGCCGTGCGGCAGGATCGCCGAAGCCCCGGCCGCGTTGACGTCGACCGCAATGGTGGTCAGGTTGGAGACGTCGAACTGCCCGATGGCACAGACCGCGAAGATCACCAGGCCCAGCAGCGCGATGGCGGTGATCACGAACATCACCTTGAGCGCCTCACCGACACCGGACAGGTGGATGCCGATGAAGAACGCGTAGGCCGCCAGATACACCCACCAGCCGTTGTGAATCCCGAAGAGCCCCAACGATTCCACGTAGGCGCCGATGAACGTCGCGATGGCGGCGGGGGCGATCGAGTACTCGATGAGGATCGCGGTGCCGGTGGCGAAACCGCCCCACGGGCCCAGGGCACGACGGGCGAAGGTGTAACCGCCGCCGGCGGCCGGCAGCGCCGAGGACAGCTCGGCCATGCCCAGCACCAGGGCCAGGTACATGCCGGCGATGATCACGGCGGCGATGGCGAGGCCACCGAAACCACCGTGTGCCAGACCGAAATTCCAGCCGGAGTAGTCCCCGGACACCACGTAGCTGACGCCGAGTCCGGCGAGCAGCAGCCAGCCGGCCGTGCCCTTCTTCAGCTGACGTTTCGCGAGGTATTCGTTGCTCTCGACGTGCTCTTCGACACCGCGAGCGGAGTGCTCACTGGGTGGGTTGGTGATGGACACTGCGAACTCCTGAAAGAGGGATGGCGGATGCCGAATTGGCCTGCCCCCCAGGAGTCTTCTGGTGCCGGCCTTGATCATTGTGTCGCCGAACGCTTTTGGAAAGCGTCGACCGAGAAAGGAAGCGAGCGCCCGCGCATTCGGGGGGTACGCGGGCGCTCGCGGTTCGTGGGAGCTACGCGCTTCGTTTCCTTGCGCGCTCGCTCATCAGAGTGCTCGTTTCCTCGCGCGAGCGCTCGTCAGAAGAACCCCTGGGCCTTCGTCGAGTACGAGACGAGCAGGTTCTTCGTCTGCTGGTAGTGGTCCAGCATCATCTTGTGGTTCTCGCGGCCGATTCCGGACTGCTTGTAACCGCCGAACGCGGCGTGCGCGGGGTACATGTGGTAGCAGTTGGTCCACACGCGGCCGGCCTTGATGTCGCGGCCCGCCCGGTAGGCGACGTTGCCGTTGCGCGACCACACGCCGGCGCCGAGGCCGTACAGGGTGTTGTTGGCGATCGAGATGGCGTCGTCGTAGTCCTTGAACGACGTCACCGACAGCACCGGACCGAAAATCTCCTCCTGGAAGATCCGCATGCCGTTGTGGCCGGAGAACACCGTCGGCGTCACGTAGTAGCCGCCGTTGAGGTCGCCGCCGAGCTCGGCCCGCTCACCACCGGTGATCAGCTGCGCGCCTTCGGATTTGCCGATCTCGATGTAGGACAGGATCTTCTCGAGCTGGTCGTTGGAGGCCTGCGCGCCGATCATGGTCTCGGTGTCCAGCGGGTCGCCCTGGCGGACGGCCTTGGTGCGGATGGCGGCCAGCGCCAGGAACTCGTCGAAGATGTCTGCCTGGATCAGGCTGCGCGACGGGCAGGTGCAGACCTCGCCCTGGTTCAGCGCGAACATCGTGAAGCCTTCCAGCGCCTTGTCCTGGAAGTCGTCCTCGGCGGCCATGATGTCGCTGAAGAAGATGTTGGGGCTCTTGCCGCCCAGCTCCAGGGTGACCGGGATCAGGTTCTGGCTGGCGTACTGCATGATCAGCCGGCCCGTGGTGGTCTCGCCGGTGAAGGCGATCTTGGCGATGCGGTTGCTCGACGCCAGCGGCTTGCCGGCCTCGACGCCGAAGCCGTTGACCACGTTGACAACACCCGGCGGCAGCAGGTCGCCGATGAGCGAGAACAGGAACATGATCGACGCCGGGGTCTGCTCGGCGGGCTTGAGCACGATCGCGTTGCCGGCGGCCAGCGCGGGGGCCAGCTTCCAGACGGCCATCAGGATCGGGAAGTTCCACGGGATGATCTGGCCGACGACGCCGAGCGGCTCGTGGAAGTGGTAGGCGACGGTGTCGTCGTCGATCTCGGAGATCGAGCCTTCCTGGGCCCGCAGCACGCCTGCGAAGTAGCGGAAGTGGTCGACGGCCAGCGGGATGTCGGCGTTCAGCGTCTCGCGGACCGGCTTGCCGTTGTCCCACGACTCGGCGACGGCGATGGCCTCGAGGTTCTGCTCCATGCGATCGGCGATGAGGTTCAGCACCCGGGCGCGGGCGGCCGGCGCGGTCTTGCCCCAGGCGGGCGCGGCGGCGTGCGCGGCGTCCAGCGCCTTCTCGATGTCGGATTCGTCCGAGCGGGCAATCTCGATGAACACCTCACCCGTCACCGGGGTACGGTTCTCGAAGTAGCGACCGGCAGCGGGTGCCACCCACTCGCCGCCGATGAAGTTGTCGTAGCGGGCCGGGTAGGTCATCACCGAACCCTCGGCACCGGGACGCGCGTAAACAGTCATGGGTTCACTCCTCCAGTGGGTGACAAAACACAGATGTGCTGCTGGTCACTAACGGTACGCAGAAGTGGGTTGCAACACAGTTGCATCGTTGAACGCGATGGAACCGGAGCCCGTCAGCCGAGGTCGGCGTCCAATCCCGCCAGGTGCCCGACCGCCTGCGCCCGCACGACGGCGTCCGCGGATGGGTGGTTGCGCAGCAATTGCCAGCCGTGCCGGTCGTCGCGGCCGTCGGGCAGCGCCAGCCACCGGCGCAACATGCCAACATGTCCGGCCGCGGACGCCGACAGCACCGCGGTCCGCAGGCTCTCCCCCAGCTCGGTGCGCAACCGGGCGATCGCCGGCGACACCGACTGCGGCAGCAGCGCACCCGAGTAGTGGGACAGCGCGGCGTCGACATCACCGCGGTGCAGCGCGGCGAAGACATCGGCGACGTCACTGTCGATCGGGGTGAGCAGCCGGTAGGGCCGCGACGCCACGTACTGGGCGCCGATGACCCGGCGCAGGCGGGACATCTCGACGCGGATGGTGACCGAGTCAAGATCGTTGTCGTCCAACAACATTGCGAGATGGTCGGCGCTCAGACCCTCGGGGTGCCGGCTCAGCAGGACCAGGATGTCGGCGTGCCGGCCGCTCAGGGTGTGCTGGCGCGGTTGTCCGTCGTCGCCGGTGGCGACCCAGCGCGGACGGTCACCGCCCAGCACCGTCAGGCGAGCCATGGTCACCGGACTCGGCGTGGGCTGCAGCAGCCGCTGCAGCGCCAGGTGGTTCTCGATGGCCATCACCGTCGCGCGCACCAGGCCCAGGGTCTGGGCCGAGGCAATCTGGCTGTCACCGGTGAGGTCGACGCAGCCGATGAGCTCGCCCGTCGTCGGGTCGTGCACCGGCACCGCCGTGCAGGTCCAGGGCTGCACCAGGCGGGCGAAGTGTTCCGAGCCGTGGATCTGCAGTTCCCGGTCCAGCGCCAGCGCGGTGCCCGGAGCGTTGGTGCCGGCGCTGCGCTCGCTCCAGTTGGCGCCGGCCACGAAGTTCATGGCCTCGCCCCGGCTCAGGGCCGTCTTGTCGCCCTCGACCCACAGCAGGGTGCCGTCGGCGGCGGCCACCGCCACCATGACACCGCTGTCCTTGGCGTCCTCGACCAGCAGTTTCCGGATCACCGGCAAGGCGGCCGCGATGGGTTGTTCGGCGCGCAGCTGGTCCAGGGTCTTGGGCACGACGGGCGTGAACTGCGCACCGCCGAGGTCGGGGTCCACGCCCGTGGCCAGGCTGCGGCGCCAGCTGTCGGCGATGACGGGACGGACGGCGGCGGGATCCAGGTGCTGGGCGTCGATCTCGCCGGTGACGAACCGCTGGTGTACCGCGCGCAGCGTCCAGCCGGCCGGCGACCCCTCGGTGCGGCTGGTTCCCACGACACTCACACTCCTCGCAGGTCGGATACACACCTGCGTGGCCGCCAGGGTAGTCGACCTGGGTGTTCTAAGACACAAGTTGGGCCCTGCGCGCGGCATGACTGTGTGGCCCCGCCCCCGGCTCTCCTCCGGGGGCGGGACCACACAGGGCTTGTGGTGAGGCTAGAAGACCCAGTCGCCCGCCGCGCGCCGGTCGGTCGCGGCGATGTCATCGGCTCCGTCGCGGACGGCGTTGCCGAGGCTGTGCAGGATGTCGTTGAGGGCGGCCGCCGACTGATTCCAGCGGGCCTGTTCGGCCTGGAACGCCTCGGCCGCCTCCCGGGTCCAGGTCTGCTGCAGTGGCGCGACCAGGTGCCGGAGCTCTTCCAGCGACGTGTTCATCCGTGCCGAGGTGGCATGGATTTGTTGGCGGACGGCGAACTCGATCTCGCCGAAGTGGTACGACAGTGCCGGTTGCATGTGCCTTGTCCCGTCAGATCGCGTGGCCGGCGGCGCCGATGCGCTGGGCATGGTCGTCAGCGGCCTGGCCCAGCACCGCCGCGTTGGCCCGGATGGTCTCGGCGATACGTTGCAGTGACGCATGCAGTTTCATCGATTCGCCGTTCCACCGGTTCACCACGTCCTGGAATCTGGTCGCCGCGGCGCCGCCCCACACCGTCGGCGGGATGGCCGTCATCTGACCGATGAAGTTTCCGAGCATGGCCCGAATCTCCTCGTTGCGGACCTCGACCTTGCCGGCGATCCCCGTCATC
This sequence comes from Mycobacterium sp. SMC-17, assembly GCF_045310915.1. Classification (NCBI taxonomy): domain Bacteria; kingdom Bacillati; phylum Actinomycetota; class Actinomycetes; order Mycobacteriales; family Mycobacteriaceae; genus Mycobacterium; species Mycobacterium sp. SMC-17. Next base: position 7,861 of record NZ_JBJIAK010000012.1, read on the forward strand.
AGATCGAAATCTGTAGTCAGAGCGCCACTTTCCGGAGCTGTCATGATTTCCTCTCGATTGGGTTTGATAGTTCAGACGTTTCCCACGGGTATTCGGTTCCCTTGCGGTGCAAGTTTTTTCAGTCAGTCCGACGGGCCGAGCGGATCGCGGTGTCACAGGCCGGTTGGACGGCCGCGCCCTGGCACCCCACGGCGATCCGGACCGGTCCGTCGAGCAGCACCGACCACTCGACCGTCCGCCCGCCGCGCACCTCGCGGTACCGCACGGCCGCGCGTCCGGCACTGACGCCGGCCTCCTCGAAATCCACGATGACGCCGTCGGGCAGCTTCGTCGAAGCCTCCCGCAGCGACCTTGCCGCCACGTCGAGCGTCTGCTCCCGCGGCACGACCGATTGCGTGAGGTGGATGACCTGCCCGTGGTCATTGGGCGAAATGATCTGCAGCCGAGCCGATCCCGCGCCCGCAAGCGCCCGGTCGACCGTCCAGCGCACCGGGATCTGCACCGCCACCCGGCCTTCCACGAGCCACGTGAACTCCGGGTCTGTGACCGCGGCGACGGGCGGCGCTGGGGCGTCTCTGTTGGACAGGCCCAGTGCCCCAGCGCCGATGACCGCGACGGCCGCGGCGAAGGCAGTCGCGATGCGCGCCCGCGGGGAACGGGTCGCTGCGGTGCTGCGGGTGCTGTCCTCGTCGGCCTGGTCGAGCAGATCGTCGCAACTCAGAATCTGTGCCGGGACGCCCTGATCCTGCAGCAGTGCTTGCATTTCGGCGGCCAGGGGCGCAGCGCCGGGAACGCCGATGGGCGCGTCGATCACCACGTGGCCGTGCCACGTGGTTCGCGCGATGACGGCCTCGGCGGTGGCGCTGTCGGTGCGTCGCACGACGGACGCGGCCGCCCCGGGACGGGAGATCGTCACGATGTCCTCCCCCAGTTCGACGACCGCGCAATCGGGTTCGCCGCCGGCCGCTCGGAGGGCATCGGTTCTGCGCTCTATGACGACGTGAGAAACGCTGGTGGGGACCGCCGTCCGAACTCGCTCGATCCTCGCCGGCGACCACCATGTCGGGCAAACCACCGTGATGGCCGACGCGGTGCCTGCCGCCGCGGCCATGACGTCGCGCCAGATGCGTTGGGCGGGAAGGACCGCCGCACGCAGCAGGCCCAGCGGTTCGTCGACGCACTCCAAAGCGGACGAGACCAGGTCGGCGTCGATGTCTCCCGGCCCGCGGATCGTGTTCGGTCCGACCACCACAACCGTCATGGCGGCTCGGTCCAGCCGATCTGGACCAGCTGATCGGGTTGGCCACGGCGCACGACGACGCCCCGGCCAGGAGGCAGCGTCATCGGCCGCGCGGCGCCGAGCAGCGGCCCTTCATCCGGGCTTGTGCTCATGATGATGCCCGTCGCGCCCAGGTCGCGCATGCGCGACAGCAGCGGGTCGAACATGGCGCGTGCGGCACCGCCGGAGCGGCGGGCGACCACGACGTGGAGCCCGATGTCCGAAGCGTGCGGCAGCAGGTCGAGCAAAGGGCTCAGCGGATTCCCCGCGGCACCCACGACCAGGTCGTAATCGTCGACCAAGACGTGGATTTCGGGACCGGACCACCAGGAGCGGTCGCGCAACTGCTGCTGAGTGACACCGGGTCCCGGCAACCGCGCGGTGAGCAGGGACAGCGCAGCGGCGAGTTCGGCAGCGGTCGTCACCGCCGACATCGCGTAGCCGCACAGGTACGGCGGTTCCACCTCCCCCAACAGTGACCGCCGGTAGTCGACGATCAGCAGCTGCGCCCGAGTGGGATCGGTCTGTCCGGTGATCGCGCGGCACAGCGTCCGCAGCACAGACGTCTTGCCGCAGCCCGTGTCGCCCAACAGGATCAGGTACGGATCGGAGCTCAAGTCCAGCGCGAACGGTTGCAGGTCCTCTTCGGATACGCCGATGACGTACCGCGGCGGGCGTTCGGCGGTGGCCGCGAGCGCGGCGTATTCCACGCGTTGCGGAAGCAATTCGATCCGGGGCGCCGGGGACTGATGGGTGGCGATCCGGTCGAGCTCGGGCCGCGCGACCACGAACTCCTTGCCGTCTCTGGTGAGGCCCCGGCCGGGCGGGCAGGTGGTGAGCAGATGGGCACGGCGGCGGTCCATTTCGGACTCGCTCGGGTCACCGAGCCGCAATTCGACCCGGGTGCCGATGTGGTCTTTCAGCATCGGCCGCAGTTCTGCCCACCGATTCGCGGTCAGCACCACGTGGATCCCGACCGACAGGCCCTGCGCGGCCATGGCGGTGATGGGCTCCTCCAGCGCATCGAATTCACGACGCAGCGTGGCCCAACCGTCGACGGCCAGGACGACCTCACCGTAACTGTCCGGAAAGGGCGCTTCGGGGCCGTACTGCTGCCGGAAGTCCTGGCGCCGGCGGCACAGCGAGGCCAGCTGGGAAACGATGCGCCGCAATAACTCCGGCTCGTTCCGACCGGCGACGGTGCCGACGTGCGGGTGCTGTCGCAACGCCGTCAGCGCACCGTCGCCCAGATCGAGGCCGTAGACGCTGAGGCCGTCGGCAGGCGCGGTCACAGCGAGGCCCAGTAGCAACGTCTGCAGCGCAACGGATTTCCCCGAGCGCGGGCCGCCCACGATGGCCACGTGCCCGCCGGACCCACTGAGGTCGGCAACGAGCGGCTCGCGGCGCTGCTGAAACGGGTTGTCCACTAATCCGATCGGGACCCGCAGCGGACCGCCTTCGCTGCCGGCCGCCAGCAGCTCGGACAACGCGGGCGAATTCGTGAGGGGCGGCAGCCAGACCGGATGAGCGCGCGCACCGCGACCGGTCAGCCGGCGCAAGGTCGTGTCCATCAGCGTCGGCCCGGCCGGCGGGTCAGGCGTGACCACCGGGGCCTCGACGGTGAACAGGCGCGGAACCGGGCGTTCGTCGTGGCTCTGTGGGACCGGCCCCGAGACGAATGCAGTGTGAAATCGCACCAGCTTTCCGTCTGCGGTGCGCAGCAACCCCGCACCCGGCGTTCCGGGCAGCTCGTGTGCGTCGGTGACCCCGATGACGGCCCGCGACTCCGCCGCCGAGAACGTCTTGAGGCAGACCCGGTACGAGAGGTGGGTGTCCAGTCCGCGCAGGCGACCCTCGTCGAGACGCTGGCTGGCCAGCAGGAGATGAACGCCCAGTGATCGACCGAGGCGGCCGATGGCGACGAACAGCTCCGCGAAATCCGGATGCTGGCTGAGCAATTCGGAGAACTCATCGACCACGATGAACAGGGCAGGCAGCGGTGGCAGGTCGGCGCCCGCCGCGCGTGCCCGCCGGTGGTCGCCGATTCCGGACAGGTTCCCGGCCGCCCGCAACAGTCCTTGGCGCCGTGTCAGCTCGCCGGCGAGGGCGTCGTGCATCCGGGCGACCAGATGTGCTTCCTGCGCCAAGTTGGTGATGACGGCCGCGACGTGGTTGGCCTGTTCGAAGCCGAGAAACGTTGCACCGCCTTTGAAGTCGACGAGGATCAGATTGAGCTCGTCCGGCGAGTGGGTGCTGATCAGACCCAGGGTCAGGGTGCGCAGGAACTCGGATTTGCCGGAACCTGTTGCGCCGATGCACAAGCCGTGCGGACCCATGCCGTGCTCGGCCGGTTCCTTGAGGTCGAGCTCGACCGTCGCACCGGTGTCGTCGGTACCGATCGGCACCCGCAGCCGATGCCGGGCCGGACGAATCGGCCACCCGTCCCCCGCCACGTCCACGCCGACGAACGTCGTCCGATCATGGTGTCGGCGTGCGTTGTCCGCACCGACGGCCAGGCGGTAGCGCGCCACACGTCGTCCGCAGGTCTCTGCTTGTGCGGCCGTGAGCACGTCGGCGGTCGAGCAGGGCGGAAGCGTCGACGCCGTACCCGGCGCGCCGAGCACCAGCAGTGTCACCGCGTCGGTGTCCACGAAGACGGCGGCCGCCGGACTGTCGACCAGCACCACCAGATGACACCCGGCGATGGCAGTGACGGCACCGAGGTCCGTAAACCGCAGCGGCTGCCCGCTGAGCACGCCCGAGCGATAGTGGTGCGGTAGCCATTTCAGCCAGTCCCACTCGGCCGATCCGGCGACCGCGGCGATCTTCAGCTGGTCGGGTCCATGCCACATAGCCAGCTGGCACGCCATGGCGCGCGCCTGTCCCCGTGGATCATCGCCGCCGACGTCGATCCGCCGCAGCCGATTGACGACGACCGTCACCGGGACATCGGGCACGGTCGCGGCGGTTCGTAGCAGCCGATCGAGTGCCGAGGCGGTCAGCGGATCCGTCGTCCCGTCGCCGGTGGCGGGTACCGGAACGAGTCTGGTGTTGAGTGGGCGTTCCCCGATCCCGACGCGGATTTCGGTGAAATCGTCGTCGTTCCAACGGCGTTGCCACATCCGTTCGGAGCCGGCGAGCGTCCACAGCGTGTCGGGCGGCGGGTGGTTCTGATGTAGTACCCGATGCTGCTCGGCTGCGGTTCGCTCCGCGCACTCACCGATCGCGTCGAGATACACCAGGTACTCACGCCGATCTGCGTCGATCTCACCTGCCCGGCGCGCACCGCGCGACCCGAGGACAGTGCTGCCGACCAGCGACAGCACCATCATCGCCGGAAACAGCAGGAACATCGGATTCCGGCCGGTGGCCGAACCCGAACGGAAGTAGAACACCATCATGCCGGCCATCGCCAACAGCATGAGCACGGGTGCGACTCGGGTGACGACGTTGCCCGACGACAATCGCGGCACCTGTGGTGGTGTCCGGACCTCGATGTCTTCCGCATCCACTGGGACTACGGGAGATCGTGCGACTCTGGTGAATTCCATCGAACTATCAGACGTACCCCGACACCGTTCGGTTCCATCGATTTTCGTGTCGGGTAGGGACCCGATTCGCGGTTACGGTGAGATCGGCATGTCGATCCGGGGGGCGCGATGTCTGAAGCAGTGTGTCGGCTATCCGTACGGACCGACAGTGAACGCACCAGCGACACCACCGATCTGGTGCTGCCTGCGGGCGCCGCGGTGGACGCGTTGCTCCCTGACATCGTGGCGCTGGCACATGCGCGCGCGCCGGAAGGCGTGAGTTGGCACCTGAGCCGGGCTGCCGGGGATCCGATCGACGGGTCATTATCGTTGCGGCAAAACGGAGTTCACGACGGTGACATCCTGGAGCTGCGGCGAAGCACGGTGCCGGAGTTCGGCACGCTCCGGAGGCACACGGCGACCATGGCCGCCGACCAGGCGCCTCGCGATGCCACCGGCCATCTGGTCGGGCCCGTGCTCTGTCTGTGGGCGGTGACCGCCGCGTCCGTGCTGCTGCTCTGGTCTGCTGCGCGCGGCGACCACTTCACGGCAGCCACTGTCGGTTGCGGTGGTGCGCTGGCTGCAGTGGCGATGTCATGGCGGTCCGGCCGGGCGGCGTGGCCGGCCGCCGCCGTCGTGCTCGCTTTCGCGGCGGGTTTCTCGGCCGTACCGGGTGGCCCGGCGGCGCCCAACGTCCTGCTCGGATCGGCGACGGCGTTCGCGGTGGCCCTCGTTCTGCTACGGATCGGTGTGCTTCCCGTATCCGTTGCGGCCGTGGCCTTTACGATGCCGACAATGGTGGCGACCGTTGCGGCGAGCATGTGGTCGGTGGCGCTGGCCAGTACCGGGGTGGCCACCACCGTGGCGGCATTTGTGGTGCTGTCGGCCGCGCCGCGGTGCGCTGTCACCGTCGCGGGACTCACGCCGCGCTCGGCGACGGTCACCGACGGCGATCCGCAACGGATCGAGCTGGCGCAGCGGGTGCTCACGGCGATGGTCGTGGGCGCGGCCGCTGCCGCGGCGGCCGGCGCCGTCGTGGTTGCAATGGGCGCCGTCCATGAGTCCCGGACCTCGACGGTGGTGTTCATCTGGGTGGCGACGGCCGCGATTGCGCTGCGGGCACCGTCCTATCGGCATCCGGCACGGCGGTGGGCGGTCATGGTCGCGGGAATGGTCTGTACCACTGCGGCTTTGGTCGTCACCGCGATGGCATTCCCCGGCTGGGCCGCCTGGCTCGGCGGCGGCGTCATCGCGGTGGTGCTGGGCGCTCAGCGGATCGGACGGGTGAGTGCCACGGTGGGCCGAGGCTTTGTACATCTCGAATACGTGGCACTGGTCGCCGTGCCGGCATGCGCACTCTGGACCGCAGATGTTTTCCGCCTGGCGCGTGGCCTGTGAGCGCCCTGCGACGGGTCATCGCTGTCGCCTTGACGATCACCATCGCGTCGGCCGCTCCGTGCGCACATGCCATCGCGCCGAAACCGGTTGATCACAGCCAACTTCCCGGACCCGCGGCCCCGGCGCCGCCCGGTAGGACCGAACAATCGGACCGGTGTGCGACGGCGAAGCCGGCTGATGCCCGTCCCGCAGACCAACCCGACATGCTCAATCTTGCTGCGGTGTGGCCGCTTTCCCGCGGCAGCGGACAGCTGGTGGCAGTGATCGACACCGGCGTGGCCCGGCACCGACTGCTCCCCCGCCTGGTCGCCGGCGGTGACTACGTCTCGTCCGGGGACGGTACGCAGGACTGCGACGGCCACGGTACGGCGATCGCCGGACTGATCGGCGCCGTTGCCCCGGACAACGGGACCTTCAGCGGTGCGGCACCCGACGCCACGATCCTGGCGATTCGACAGTCCAGCAACAAGTTCCGGCTGACCGACGATCATGAGATATCAGGGGTGGGTGATGTCGAGACGCTCGCCCGTGCGGTGCGCTCGGCCGCCGACGCGGGCGCCACTGTCATCAACATCTCGTCGGTCGCCTGCATGCCCGCCGCGGACCCGCTCGACGACCGGTCGTTGGGCGCCGCCCTGGCCTATGCGGTCGATGTCCGCAATGTCGTGGTCGTCGCGGCGGCGGGCAACGCCAGCGGTGACTGCGCGGGGCAGAACCCGCTGTCCGATCCCAAACGGCCGGGCACGCCGGACTGGGACACGGTGCACACCGTCGTCAGCCCGGGCTGGTACGACGACTACGTGCTCACCGTCGGATCGGTCAGCCCGAACGGGACGCCGTCGCCATTCAGCCTGGCCGGACCCTGGGTCGACGTCGCCGCGCCCGGCGAGTCGGTGGTGTCACTGAGCGCGCAGGGCGACGGACTGGTCGACAGCCGGCCCGACGGGCGCCCGCTGTCGGGCAGCAGCTACGCCGCACCCGTCGTCAGTGGTGTTGTCGCACTGGTGCGTTCGCGACTGCCGCAATTGTCCGCCCGCCAGGTGATGGCCCGCATCGAAGACACCGCACGCCACCCGGCCGATGGTTGGAATCCCCAGGTGGGACGCGGCGTCGTCGACCCACTGGCCGCAGTGAGCAGCGGTGTCCCGACACCCGCCCCCGCGCGGCTGTCGACCGCGCAGACAACGCACGCGCCCGGTCCCGACCACCGACCATCGCGGCGCATCGCCTTCCTCGGCACCGCCATCTGCATCGCGGTGGCAGCCGTCGCCGTGACCGGGCGCCGACGGTCACGCGGGAACTCACCCTGACCAACAGGGTCCTCATCCTGCCCACCACCGAGTATCTTGAGTTTCTCCAGCACCACGGCATCACAGCCGATCAGGCCGCTACCGGAAGTCAGGTATCGATCGCCCGGCACAACACCGTCGAGACACCCCTGTTCGCAAAGAGCATCGAATGTAGGACGCTCGCCACGACCCGATGAGACCACCAATGACCCAACTGATCGACGCGCACGCCGTCACCGACGACGTGCTGGCCCGCTTTCACGAGTTCCTGGGACCCGACGCGCAGCGGTACCGCAACCACGTCTACCGCTGCCTCAACTACCAGCGAATACTGTTGCAGTTGAACGTGATTCCCGACGATGTCGCACTGGCGTGGGCCCTGCACGACATCGGCGTCTGGACCACCGGCTGGGACTACATCGAACCGTCACTTCAGTACGTCGATGAGTTGGCATCTGCCTACGGCGTCGACAACGTCGAGCGCGCCCGACAGATGGTCGAGTGGCATCACAAGCTGCGTCCCTGCGAGGACCGGTGGACCGAGACTTTTCGCGTCGCGGATCGCATCGACGTATCACGCGGACTCATCCGCAGCGGAGTGCCCCGCACCGACATCGCCCAAGTCGTGCAAGCATTCCCGTATCTCGGCTTTCAGGCACTGCTCGTTCGGACCGCCGCAAGCTGGACTCTGAAGCACCCGCTGCACCCCATGCCGATGCTGCGCTGGTAGTTCGAAATGCGCGATGCTGGCCCAAGCCTCCCGAGAAGCCGGCGATAGGTGTACCGCGGCCAGCTGTGACACGTTGCAGAACCGAGCCAGCCACGGCGGGCGCCGACCGTTGCCGGCCGATTGATCAGAAGACGCGAATCCAGTCGATCAGCATCTCGGCCGGGTATTGGCCGCCACCTGGTTCGCGCCCACCCGAGCCACCCACCGCGAGGTTGAACACCGGGACCAGGGTGTAACCCGGATCGTTGAACGGCCAGTCGTCCAGCGAATTGGCCGGCACCGACCAGAACGGCTCCATACCCGGCGCGTAGTCCTTCCAGAAGTACATTCCGCTGGGCTGCCAGGTCATTCGATACGTATGCCAGCCGCTGTCGAACGGGTGCGGGTCGGTGGCGAACGACGTCCCGTCCAACCGGGCGTGCACGGTGGTCCCCGATGGCCAATCCCGGTTGCCGTACCACTCCACCAGATCGACCTCGCCGCCGCGAGCCGGATCGTCGTTGAGCAGCGAGAAAGCCGGCCAGGCACCGTCGGTCAGGCAATTCAGCTTGACCCGGGCCTCCCACGTGGTGCCGATGCCACCGCGCCAGTTACCGACGATCTTGGCGCTGGCGTAACGCTCCTGAATGTTCGCACCGGGGCCTCGGGTCGCTCGGATGACCAAGTTGCCCTTGCCGTCCTGGAACACGTGCTCCTGGTCGGTCACGTATCGACCCATGTTGTACGGCTGATCCCACTCGACAGGACTCCGGATGACCTCACGCTCAGGCACGATGAACCACCACGCCGGATCTGGCGGCGCGCCCGCGGGGCCGTTGAATCCGTCCTGGAACAGCATCACCGGCGCGCCGGCCGAGCCTGCTGGTGCGGCCGGGGCGAATCCAGGGCCCGGTGACACCGCGTTCGGCTGGGCTCCGGCCTTGGCCGGGGGCAGCACGGCCGCAGCCACGCCCAGCCCGGCCATCATCATGACGCTACGGCGATCCATATCGGGCACTCCGAAATCCTAGGCGATGCAACTAAAAGTTGTGCCGGTCTCGCGTCCAGGACACGCCTTCCCGCCGTCCAGCGAGGAGGGGCACCGTCCGCAAATGGCGCGGACCCCAAGAGTCCTAATCGTCAGGATCAGACTGATTTCCACCCTCCCACCCCGTCGGGACTGTCAATACGCTCAACTGCGAAGGCAAGCCGTCAGCAACGCGAACAGGAGAATCTGCGCGTGACCGTCACCGACGAATACCTCGCCAACAATCAGGCATACGCCGAGTCCTTCACCGGCCCGCTGCCTCTACCCCCGAGCAAGCACGTCGCGGTCGTCGCCTGCATGGACGCCCGACTGGACGTGTACCGCATCCTGGGAGTCAGAGAGGGTGAGGCGCACGTCATCCGCAACGCTGGCGGCGTCATCACCGACGACGAAATCCGTTCTCTGGCGATCAGCCAACGGCTGCTGGGCACCAGAGAGATCATCCTGATTCATCACACGGACTGCGGCATGCTGACTTTCACCGATGACGACTTCAAGAAGGCCATACAGGACGAAACCGGCCTGAAACCCGCATGGGCCGCCGAAGCCTTTTCTGACATCGCTCAGGACGTGCGCCAGTCGCTGCGCCGCATCGAGGCCAACCCGTTCGTGACCAAACACGAATCGTTGCGGGGCTTCATCTTCGACGTGGCGACCGGCAAGCTCAACGAGGTGGCCGTCTGAAACGCGAAGGCGAACGCCACGAATCGTGGACTACGACATCATCGCCGCTTTCGATCGGGTCGGCGATACTCGGCGTGTGCTGGCCCGGCGGGCCGCTCGATTAGAAGGATAGGAATTCTCAAAATTCTGTCACTTTGCAATCGCTATGAAGACGTCGTCGAGGGCCCTCGGTCGGCCGGCCCGTCGAGCGGTCGCACGTGAGGCGTGGTTATGGCGGTCGATGGTGCCGATCAGCAGCTGGTCGGTATCCGTGGCAACGCAGTGAGCCCAGGCGCTTTGCGCTGAGGCCGCGTACCGGTGGCCTGCGTGAGCATCGCTGATGACTTCCTCGTTGATTTCCTCACCAGTGATCCACCCGATCGCGCCGGGCGCGACGGCGAGGACACCGATCGTTGTGTCCTGACGGCGCACGGCGCGGAGCTGATCGCTACGGTGCCAGTACCGCAGCTCATCTGGTGTTGCGATGGACAGGTTGTTGGCCAGAGTCGGGTCCGTGGCGGCCACAGCGGCATAGCGAGCTTCGACGAGCGCGATGGCGTCCTCGGGATCCTCGAAACGGTCGAGGACGACGCGGCCGTCGGCAGGGGGCATGTCCCGGTATCGGGCGAGGTGAATCGTCTCGTCGAGGATGACCCCTGGTCTACCGGTGAGGAGCCCGGGCGCGGTACGTAGGCGCAGGTAGCGTGGGCTGAAGACTGACCATTCGCCCAGTACGCAGTCGGCGAGGGCGTCGAGGTCGTCGAAGCTGTGGGCGAGGACGTCGACGAACGGGCGGGCGATGTTGCGTGAGTAGAACCGGATCCCGCCGAGCAGCTCGCCGAGAGTGGTGCGAACGTGGCGGTGGGCGTACTCCAGTGGCCCGATGCCCGGTAGCTGGACATGTGCGGCGAAGTCCTGGGCGAAGTCGACATCGTGGACCAGGCGGACCTGCTCAGCGAGCCAGTCGGCGACCTTCTGTTCGCCTACGGGTGAGCTGTACAGTTCGTTGGCCAGCGCGACCTGATCGTTCAACGACGGCCAATGAGCGAGTGCTTCCACTCGACACAGCATCCACACGCGCAATGGCGAAGCCAACAGATTTTCGGGGCAGCGGCGGCGCCGGTTAGGGCAATCCACCACCGTCATCCGCTTCAAGTTTGACTGCCTACCTACTAGAAGGTAGGCTGCGAATCGTGGCACAATCTCCATCGACGGCAGACGAAATCCTTGCTCATGCAAGACGTTTCATCATCGCTGGGGGATACAACGGATTCAGCTACGCCGATATCGCGAACGAAATCGGCATCCGCAAGCCGAGCATTCACCACCACTTCGCCACCAAGGCCGATCTGGTCTGCGCAGTGGTGAGCCGTTACCGACAGGAGGCCCTCGCCGGACTGGCCGAGATAGAACGCCACGTCGACGATCCCGTCGGCAGGCTCCGCAGCTATGTCGATTACTGGCGTACCTGCATCGCCGACGCGACGCATCCGTTTTGTGTCTGCGCCCTTCTGGCCGCCGAACTTCCTTCCCTCCCAGAACAAGTCGCCAACGAGGTGGCCGCTCACTTTCGCGCACTGTCGGCGTGGCTGACGTCGGTTCTCGAACGCGGCGCCGAGCAGAAACTGATTCGAATCGAGACAAGTCCCCGCGTCGACGCGGAGATGTTCATGGCCACGGTGCACGGCGCGATGCTGTCCGCCCGCGCCTACGGCGATGCCAAGCTGTTCGCTACCGTCACAACCCCTCTGGTCAACCGACTCGACGCTTCGGGCTCCGCACCGGCGGCAACTTCGTGACCACGGCGGCATTGCCGGCAACGAACAGGCCGCCGAAGCGCCATCAGCCGCCGGCAAGCAACGCGCCGCACCCCGCCGAAGCCGATTCGTCGCAGCTATCCATCCCCAACGCTCCACCGCGGATAATCTGAATCCCAAGATGCCCGCACCAAATCCGTTGCGGCACAGTTTGTCCAGTCCCCGTCAACGGCATCCGCCCCATTGGTGGATTGCCCCCGGTGTCGGGATGCTCGTCCGCACCCATCGAGAGGACACAATCATGTCGATTCAGCAAGCAAGCCTGTCGGAGCCCAACCGCGAGCAGTGGTTGAGGACCTACTACTTCGTTCGCGCAGCCTTCTCCTTCGCCTGGGTAGCTGGCGCGCTGACGCTCGCCCAGCACAGCCTTCCGCTGGCCTCGGGGTGGCTCATCCTCTATCCGCTGTGGGACGCCGCCGCGAATTTCTGGGATGCCGCGCGAAGCGGTGGACTGGCGCAAAACCGCAGCCAGTTGATCAACGTTGCGGTCAGTCTGATCGTCACCGTCGTGGCTGCCTACGCCCTGTTCGCGGGTACGACGTGGGTACTCGCGGTCTTCGGCGCGTGGGCCACCCTTGCCGGGTTGCTGCAACTCATCACCGCCATTCGACGTTGGAAGGTCGGCGCGCAGTGGGCGATGGTCCTCAGCGGCGGCCAGTCGGCGCTTGTCGGGGGCCTGTTCATCACCCAGGCTCACACGCCGACCATCGAGTCGGTCAAGACCCTTGCCGGATACGCGGCGATGGGCGCGATCTACTTTCTCATTTCAGCGGTCTGGCTGACGGTGAAGGCCAAGCGCACCAAGGCAATAGGTGTCCCGCACGACGGGGACGCACGCACCGCGAAGCTCAGTCGACGGTCACGGGGCTAGCGGATCGAACGTCGTTGTCGCCGTGGCCAATTCGGACATGACATCGCCGACATCTTTGCGGCGTCGCCAGGCCCGACGCTGCCGCATGGCCCCGTTGCCCTGCTCGGCGATGCGGGCCAACTCGTCGCGGGCCATGTCATAGTCACCCAGCGCTTCGAGGGCCGGGCGGAGGTTCTCGATGAATCCGGCGAGCAGAACCCGGGCCGGCGCCATCGAGCAGTCGCCCGCCAAGTCGATCGCCTCGCCGTCGAGCCCGTCATGCGCCGCCTTCCAGTGCGCGGCGCGCAGCGTCCAATCAGCAAGGCGTGGTATCGGTTTCCCACGTTCCTTCGCGTCCAGCGCCGTCATCACCGCGGCCCGGATGAGCGTGGCCAGTAACACGGTCTCGGCCACTGTTGCCGGCACATCGGCCACGCGCACCTCGACGGTCGGGAAATTGGCAGACGGCCGCACATCCCAATAGAGCATGCCGTCGTCGAGCACCGCACCGGCCCGCGTCAGGGTGTTGGTGACGGCGTCGTAGTCCTCGACCGAGTCGAAGTATGGTGGCGGTCCGGCGCTCGGCCAGCGGGTCCACAGCACGCCCCGGAAGCTGGCGTAACCGCTGTCGGTGTTGCGGTAGATCGCGGAGTTCGCGCTCAGCGCGAGGAGCGGGTGCAGATAGGGCCGAAGCCGGTTACTGACGTCGACAGCCGCCGCCCGACTGGGCACCTCGACGTGCACGTGACACCCGCAGATGCCCTGTTCATGAGCGATCATGCCGAACCGATCGGCGATGCGGGCATACCGCTCTTTGGTTGTCACCGGGAACGCGTGCGGCACCGTCGGCGGTAGCGCGACGGCCAGCAGCCGCGCCCGCTGCGCTTCCGCCGACTCGGTGGCGACGCGACGCAGCCGGGTCAGTTCCGCACGCAGATCGCCGCTAGTGGTCATCACCGCGGTGGTGGTCTCGACCTGGCACCTGGTCAACTCGAGCTGTAGGTCGACACCGCGCGCGGCCGCATATTCCGCGACCGCCTGGTTGCGCGGTAGGGGCGCACCGTCACGGTGATCGACGAGGAGAAACTCCTCCTCCACCCCGAAAGTCGGCACGTCGGTCATGGCACCCGGAATGCCCCCGAGGCCACCATGGCAAACCTGCCGCGTCGCTACGGCGACAGGCCGTCGCGCAGCACCTCGGCCGCCGCCACACTCAATTCGGGCCCGCCCGGCAACCGGGCCAGCAGCGGCCACGGTGCGGGCAGCGGCGCACCCTCCACCCCGAGATACTTCGCCGTCTCGGCATCGTGGATGCCGTACCGCACGCCACTGTCCGTCACCAGGTACAGCGGTCCGGTCACCGATCCACCGGTCACCCCGGTGGCGTGCACGTACGCATACCGGCCCGGCGGTAATGCCACGGCATCGATGTTCGGACCGTCGCCGTCCTCCTGCGCCAGCGCCACCGCGGCCGCATCCGGTTTCCCTTGCACGACAACGGTATCCGCACGATCGCCGTCGGCCCGCCACCGTGCGCAGACCGGGGCCTCGCTCGGCAGTGGCGGGCTCGCCTGGTCCGGAAACGTCGACACCGCAAGGTCATGGACCGCGGGGATGGCGGCGATGGCCGCCGGCGCCACACTGCGGAGGTCACCGTCGTCCACGCCGTGGGTGAAGCGGATGACGTCGGCCGCCACGTCACCGATGCGCTGCAGACCACCGCTGAGGACCACGTGATGTTCCGGGGCGTCGGCGCGGCTCACGCGCAGCACCTGCCCGACGACGAAACCGCCCGGGCCCGTCCTGCCGAGGGCCGGGATCGGCGGCGCCGTGATCGCGGGAAGTTCGGACAGCAGGTCGAGGAACGATCGCGACACCTGCCGGGGCGTGACGCCGTCGAGCCGCAGCGCTCTGACCACCGCGAGGTCACGCAGATCCACCGCGGCGCGCTTGCCCCCGTACAGCAGATAGGTGGTGGACAGGTGCTCCCCCGCCGCCGTCGCCAGGATCGGTCGTCCGCCATCGGGTCCGACAGCGCCCTCGCCGGCGATCAGTGACGTCCGGCCGCTGTCGCACACCTGCCACGACGCCGCCGCGAGTGGCCGGCCCAATTCAGCTGGGGCACCCGGGATTCCGATGAGAGGCCCGCGCGGTGCGCTCGCGATGGCCGCCGCGTCCACCGCGACGGGGTTGACCGCGGACCTCGCGACGAGCCGGGCCGACGCGAGATTCAGCGCGGGGTGCCACGTCGGCCCGATCCGCACGTACAGCGCGCCGGTGTCCCGGACCATGACGATGGGCGCGTCTCCCAGCCTGCCCGCCGGCGACGCGATCGCGATGACCGCACAGACCGCCACTGCCAACAGTCCGACGAGCCATCCTGACGCGTACGAAATCGATTGCGCGCGAATCGGTTCGTCGACCATCGCCGCGTCACCACGCACCAGTGCATGCATCAGCCGCCGCGTCTGAAAACGCCGGCCGCTGGCCTCCAGCTGCGCGCCCTGCCCCCGAGCCATGTCCATCCCCCGGCTAGCAGCCTAACCGCGGACGGCCACCCGTCCCGACGCCAGTTTTCTCGGGGATTTGTGCACGATTTTCCGCGCCGACCGCGGAAAATCGTGCACAAATCCCTAGGAGACGTCGACCCAGTCCAGGGTGCGGCCGACGGCCTTCTGCCAGCCGGCGTACCCGGCGGAGCGCTGGCCGTCGTCCCACGACGGCGCCCAGCGCTTGTGCTCCTGCCAGTTGGCGCGCAGCTCGTCGGGGTTCGACCAGAAGCCGACCCCCAGCCCCGCGGCGTAGGCCGCGCCGAGCGCAGTGGTCTCGGCGACAACGGGTTTCACCACTTCGACGCCCAGCACGTCGGCCTGGATCTGCATGCACAGTTCGTTGGCGGTGATGCCGCCGTCGACCTTGAGTACCTCGAGGTGGACGCCGGAGTCCGCGGCCATGGCGTCGACGACGTCGCGGCTCTGGTAGCAGATGGCTTCGAGTGTGGCCCGGGCGATGTGGGCGTTGGTGTTGAACCGCGACAGGCCGACGATCGCGCCGCGCGCGTCCGAACGCCAGTACGGCGCAAAGAGTCCCGAGAACGCCGGCACGAAGTAGACGCCGCCGTTGTCCTCGACCTGGCGGGCGAGCGTCTCACTGTCGGAGGCCCCCGCGATGATGCCCAACTGGTCCCGCAGCCACTGCACGGCCGATCCGGTGACGGCAATCGAACCCTCAAGGGCGTAAACGGGTTTCGCGTCACCGAACCGGTAGCACACCGTCGTGAGCAGCCCGTGCTCGGAGCGCACGATCTTCTCGCCGGTGTTGAGCAGCAGGAAATTGCCTGTGCCATAGGTGTTCTTGGCCTCGCCCGCCGACAGACACACCTGCCCGACCATGGCGGCCTGCTGGTCGCCGAGGATGCCGGTGACGGGTACCGGGGCACCGAGCGGGCCGTCGGCCGCCGTCAGCCCGTAGGGCTCCGACACCGACGACGACGCGATGGTCGGCAACATCTGGCGTGGAATCCCGAAGAACGACAACAGTTCGTCGTCCCAGTCGAGGGTCTCGAGGTTCATCAGCATGGTGCGGCTGGCGTTGGTGACGTCGGTGACGTGCACGCCGCCGCGCGTGCCGCCGGTCAGGTTCCACAGCACCCAGGTGTCGCACGTGCCGAAGATCGCGTCACCGCGTTCGGCGGCTTCCCGCACGCCGTCGACGTTCTCGAGGATCCACTGGATCTTGCCGCCGGAGAAGTAGGTCGCCGGCGGCAGGCCGGCCTTGCGGCGGATGACGTCGCCGTGGCCGTCGCGTTCCAGGGCCGAGGCGATGCGGTCGGTGCGGGTGTCCTGCCACACGATCGCGTGGTAGTACGGGCGTCCGGTGTGCTTGTTCCACACCATGGTCGTCTCACGCTGGTTGGTGATACCGAGCGCGACCAGATCGGACGCCGACAGCCGGGTCTTGTTCAGCGCGGTCTGCAGCACCGAGCCAGTGCGCTCCCAGATCTCGACGGGATTGTGCTCGACCCACCCGGCCCGCGGCAGGATCTGCTCGTGCTCGAGCTGGTGGCGTCCGACCTCGCGACCTGAGTGATCGAAGATCATCGCCCGGGTGCTGGTGGTGCCCTGGTCGATGGCCGCCACGAATTCGGCCAATGGCCCGTCCTTCCGCTCAAAACACTGCATCCGCTGTCGGACATCACGGTAGGAGACGCGGGCTCGTCACGCGATGCATTGCGGTATCCGGCGCCGGGCGCGTCGGACGCCGACTGTCAGTTCTCGCGGGCGCGACGTTCGCGGTACGCCGCGACGTGCTGCCGGTTCCCGCAGTTCCCGGTGTCGCAGAAGATGCGGGATCGGTTGCGCGACATGTCGATCAGCACCGCGGTGCAGTCCGACGCCGCGCACGTCTTGAGCCGGCGCAGTTCACCGGCGCGGATCAGGTCGGCGAGGGCCATCGCCATCTCGGCGCCCATCCGCTGGGCCAGTGGGTCCCGGTCGGCCGCCAGGTGCAGGTGCCATTCCGGCATCTCGGGGTGCCGCGTCAGCCATGGGTTGGCGCGGGTGTCGCGGAGCAGGGCGTTGACACGGTCGACCACCGCCTCCTCGTCCCCAACCACGGCCCACAACTCACCGAGGCGCTCGCGGAGCGCCTGCACGGCGGCCAGCTCCGCGGTGTTGCGGTCGCGCCGGCCCGTCCAGCCGAAGTCGTTCAGATACCCGTCGAGGGCCGCCAGATCGGCCAGTTGGTCACCGTCGACCCGATCACTGTTGATCAACACGCACGCCGCGCGCAGCGTGAGTTCCGTGTCATGACTGAAATTCATTTGACTCGTTACACCCGCCCTCCGTAGCGTCATGACCAATCCCAACTTCACTCATTACATCATCGGAGGTGGCCCGTGACTGCGTCGAACGGCACCACGGCCGGCCACTTCCGGACCGGCATGATCTTCGCCGTCGCATCGGCGTTCACCTTCGGCATGGCCGGCGCGCTCGGCAAGTCCCTGATCGAGGCCGGCTGGAGCCCCACCGCCGCGGTGGTCGCCCGGCTGACCGGCGGCGCGCTCATCATGGCCGTCGTCGCGACCATCCTGCGCCGGGGCTGGCTGCGCGAGGCCCTGAGCCACAAAGGGACCGTCATCGCCTACGGCGCCATCCCGATCGCGGGCGCCCAGCTGTGCTACTTCAACGCCGTCACCTATCTGCCGGTCGGCGTGGCCCTGCTGCTCGAGTACGCCGCACCCCTGCTGGTGGTCGGCTGGGTATGGGCCACGACCCGGCGCCGCCCCAGCACCCTCACGCTCGCCGGCGTCGCGATCGCCATCGCCGGCATCACGCTGGTGCTCGGCCTGGTCGGGCCCGGCAGCCACACCGGAACCCAGATCAGCCTCGCCGGCATCGCCTGGGGCATGGGCGCCGCCATCTGCGCTGCCTGCTACTTCGTCATGTCCGACAAGGCCAGCGCCGACGGCACCGGCCTGCACTCCATCACCCTGGCCACCGGCGGCCTGATCGTCGGCGCCGCGGCGGTGGCACTGCTGGGCGTCTCGGGCGTCATGCCGCTGGCCTTCACCAGTCATGCCACCACGCTGGCCGGCCTGACGACGTCCTGGCTGGTCCCCGTCATCGCCCTGGCCATCGTGCCGACCGCGCTGGCCTACACCTTCGGCATCATGGGCATCGCCCGGCTGCAGCCCCGGTTCGCCTCACTGGTCGGCCTGTCCGAGGTGATGTTCGCCGTGCTGGCGGCCTGGGCACTGCTGGGTGAGGCCATCACCGGAATCCAATTGCTGGGCGGCGCGGTGGTGCTGGCCGGTCTGGCGCTTGCCCGCCAGGGCGACCGCGGCGAAGCGACCTGGCACGACGACTGGCCCGACAGCCCGGAGGGTTTGCCAGCAGGTCAAACAATTGGCCGTAGCTGAGGCCCATATGTGAAGATGGCCCGCGTGACCTTGCTCAGCATGTCGGTCCGAGTGGCCGCAATCGCCGCCACCGTCATCTCCGGAACCGCGCTGCTGCCGTCGGCACCCGCCCAGGCAGACCCCTGCCCGAACATCGAGGTGATCTTCGCCCGCGGCACGCACGACGACCCCGGCATGGGCCGCGTCGGCTCGGTCCTGGTCGACGCCATCCAGCCCCTGGTCGGCAGCCGCACGGTCACCGGCTACGCCGTCGAGTACCCGGCGTCCTACGACTTCCTCACCGCACAGGACGGCGCGGCGGACGCGCAGAACCGCATCGCCTTGATGGCGCAGCAGTGCCCCAGCACCAAGATCGTGCTCGGTGGGTACTCGCAGGGCGCCGCGGTCGTCGACATGCTGGCCGGCGTTCCGCCGCTCGGTGACCGCATCGGCGATGTCGGCTCGGCACCGCCGCTGCCCGCAGAGCTCGCGAACCGGGTCGCGGCTGCCGCCGTATTCGGCAACCCGTCAGCGAAATTCAGCCATCCGCTGGACTCCATGGGCCTGTTCTCGAACCGCTCGGTCGACCTGTGTCTGTGGGGCGACCCGATCTGCTCGCGTGGCCGAAACCCGTTCGCGCACTCGCGCTATGAGTCGTCCGAGTACATCGGGCAGGCCGCGCAGTTCATCGCCTCGCGCGTCTGACCGGCCGCTAAGCGCCTGTCGCCGAACCACATCCGGACTCACGGTTAGGATTCGGTGTGATCATCAGTGCACTGCGCCGGGCCTTCGCCGGCACCGCAACCACCGTAATCATGGCCGGCATCACAGTGCTGACGCCGCCGTCGCTGGGTGCCGTCGGCACCGCCGCCGCAGCCAACTGCCCCGACATCGAGGTGACGTTCGCCCGCGGTACGTCCGAAGACCCCGGTCTGGGCCGGGTCGGCGGGGCGTTCGTGAATCAGTTGCGCAACAAGGTCGGTGGCCGCTCGGTCGGGGCCTACGCCGTCGTCTACCCGGCGTCGTACGACTTCCTTGCCGCCGCTGACGGCGCGAACGACGCCAGCGCCCACGTCCAGTGGATGGCCGAGAACTGCCCGGGCACCCGGCAGGTGCTCGGCGGCTACTCGCAGGGCGCCGCGGTGATGGACGTCATCGGCGCCATCCCGGTTCCGGGCATCGGTTTCAACAACCCGCTGCCGCCGGAGGCCGCCGGCCACGTCGCGGGGATCGCGGTGTTCGGCAACCCGTCCGCCAAGTTGGGCCTGCCGTTGACGGCAAGCCCGGTGTGGGGCGGCAAGGTCATCGACCTGTGCAACGCGGGCGATCCGATCTGCCAGACCGACGGTCAGAGCGTGCCCGCGCACAAGAGCTATGCGGGCGGCCCGACCAACGAAGCGGCCAACTTCGTCGCCGGATTGTTGTAAGGCTGGCATCATTTCTCGACGAGACCGTCAATTCGTCGGGATACCATCGGATTTGTGATTGGCCGCCGGACGCTCTGTGTGCTGATCACCGCTCTGACTGTCGGCGTCGCGCCAATGTCCGTGTTGCTCACGGACATTGGCGTGGCGAACGCCGCTGCCACCTGCGCACCCGCGGAGGTCGTGTTCGCGCGCGGCCGGATGGAACCGCCCGGACCCGGACAGGTCGGCGCCGCATTCGTCACCGCGCTGCGTCAGCTCCGCGGCCCGAATATCGGTCTGTACCCGGTGAATTACCCCGCGGACACCCAGGTCGACGTTGGCGCCAATGACATGAGCCGGCGTGTGCAATGGCTCGCCCGCAACTGCCCCGCGACCAAAATCGTGCTCGGCGGTTACTCATTGGGCGCAGCCGCCACCGATCTGGTTATCGCCGTGCCCATTTCGGCCTTCACCTTCAACAGTCCCCTGCCCCGTGGCGCCGATCAGCACATCGCGGCCGTCGCGCTCTTCGGCAATGGCGCCAACTGGGCGCTGCCCATCACCGCGTTGAGCCCGACGTACCAGAATCGGACCATCGATCTCTGCCATTCCGACGACCCGGTCTGTAATCCGAGCAGCCCCTACAAGTGGCGTTCGGAGTGGCAGGATCACCTCGCTCCGGGCTACATCAAGTCTGGCATGGTGAACCAGGCCGCGAAGTTCGTAGCGGCGCGGCTGTGACGCGCCGCTAGACTCCAGCCATGACCCCCCGCTCCGTGTTGACGTCCGTCCGGTCTGCCGTCGCCCTGGCCGGCGTGGCAGCGTCGGTTGCCACCGGGCTGGTGGCGGCCACGGCCGCCGCCCCCGCTGATGTCATCGGCGCCGCAGCGGCGGACCCGTGCCCGCAAGCGGAGGTGATCTTCGCCCGCGGCCGCAATGAGCGACCGGGCGTCGGCCGGGTGGGCGGCGCATTCGTCGATGCGCTGCGCGCCAAGACACCGCTGAACGTGGGGGTCTACGCGGTGAACTACCCCGCCAACGTCGAGATCGCCCAGGGCGCCAACGACATCAGCTCGCGTATCCAGGACATGGCCGCGCGGTGTCCCGACACCAGGTTGATCATCGGCGGTTACTCGCTGGGCGCGGCGTCGGCGGCCGTGGCATTGTCGTCCGACGGCAAGGGATTCGGATTCAACCGCCCGCTGCCGCCCGGGATGGACACCCACATCGCCGCCGTCGCACTGTTCGGCAACGTCACCCACCGCATGGGCGGCTCCAACATCGGCGCGGCCTACCTGGATCGCACCATCGATCAGTGCAACGGCGCCGATCCCGTGTGCATGGCCGGACTTCCGCAGACCATCACCCAACTGCAGGGCGACTGGCAGAACCACCTGCAGGACGGCTACATCGGGTCCGGCATGGTCGATCAGGCCGCCGACTTCGTCGCCGCCCGCTTGGCACCGCCCCCGCCTGCGCCGGCCCCGTGAGCTAGTCGAGCGTGCGTAGGTCCCGGGTGACAGTGATCCGGGACGCCAGCTGATCGTCGGGCGGGTAGTCCACCGACACCAGCGTCAGGCCCCGCGCCGGGGCGGCGGCGTACTCACTCGACCGGCTGTCGGCCGTCAAAAGACCTGCGATCCAACCGGGTTCGCGGCGGCCCTCCCCCACGGCGAGCAACGCGCCGACCAGCGACCGCACCATGTTCCAGCAGAAGGCGTCGGCCGTCACGTGAGCGGTGACCAGGTCACCCGAGCGCCGCCAGTCCAGACGCTGCAGATCCCGGATGGTCGTCGCGCCCTCCCGAAACCGGCAGAACGCGGCAAAATCCTGCAGCCCCAACAACTCCTGCGAGGCGGCCGTCATCGCGTCCAGATCGAGCGGCCGCGGCCACGGCGTGATGAACCGGGCCTGTTGTGGCTCAACGCCGTAGGGCGCCAACGACAACCGGTATTCGTAGTGCCGCCGCAACGCCGAGAACCGGGCGTCGAAACCCGCTGCGGCCCGGGCGATCTGGCGCACCCGCACATCGGCGGGCAGGAACCGCGCGAGCCGGCGCACCAACGGCAGGAACTCGGGGTCCCCCGGCCGGGGTGTGCGCGGATACGCGAATCTCAGTGCGGCAGAAGGCACGTCGACATGCGCGACCTGCCCGGTGGCATGCACGCCGGTATCGGTCCGGCCCGCGGTGACCAGGCGCACCGGCTCGCGGAACACCGTCGACAACGTCTCCTCGATGACACCCGCGACCGTGCGCTGCCCGGCCTGCGGTGCCCAACCGGCGAATTCGGTGCCGTCGTACGAGATGTCCAGCCGTAAACGAGTTTCTGGGCGAGCGGAGCGACGGGATGAAGAAACAAGCCCGCCATTCGACTGAATGGCGGGCTTGTTCTCGTTCACAGCGTGATTAGGACTTGGCCTCATCCTCGGTCGCCTCAGCCTCGGCCTCAGCGGTCTGAGCGTCGGCGATGCCCTCGTCAGCAGCCTCGACCTCGGCAACCGGAGCCTCGACAGCAGCTTCCTCAGCGGGAGCCTCGGCTTCGGCAGCCTTCGCCTGAGCGGCGGCCGCGCGACGGGCGCGGTCGGCCTCGGAGACGACGGTCTTCTCCCGAACCAGCTCGATCACGGCCATGGGGGCGTTGTCGCCCTTGCGGTTCTCGACCTTGATGATGCGGGTGTAGCCGCCCTCGCGGTCCGCGAAATGCGGTGCGATCTCGGCGAACAGGGTGTGCACCACGTCCTTGTCGCGGATCTTCTTCATCACCTCGCGCCGGTTGTGCAGCGCGCCCTTCTTGGCGTGGGTGATGAGCTTCTCGGCGTACGGACGCAACGCCCGGGCCTTGGCATCAGTGGTCTTGATGCGGCCGTGCTCGAACAGCGAGGTGGCCAGGTTGGCCAGGATCGCCTTCTGGTGCGACGACGACCCGCCGAGGCGAGCACCCTTGGTGGGTTTGGGCATTGCAACTTCTCCTAATTGGGGCCGGCCCCCGTATCAGGTAGGGCCGGGACGGAATCTCTTGTTTAGAGCTGTTCGGTTTCGGCGTAGTCCTGGTCGGCGTCCAGGTCATAGCTGGCATCGCTGTTCCAGGTGCCGGTGGCCACGTCGTAGCCGGCGACCTGCGACGGGTCGAACGTGGCGGGGCTGTCCTTGAGCGACAGACCCAGCTGGTGCAGCTTGATCTTGACCTCGTCGATGGACTTCTGGCCGAAGTTACGGATGTCCAGCAGGTCCGACTCGGTACGCGAGACCAGCTCGCCGACGGTGTGCACACCCTCGCGCTTGAGGCAGTTGTACGACCGCACGGTCAGCTCCAGGTCGTCGATCGGCAGCGCGAACGAGGCGATGTGGTCTGCCTCGGCCGGCGACGGGCCGATCTCGATGCCTTCGGCCTCGACGTTGAGCTCGCGGGCCAGACCGAACAGCTCGACCAGCGTCTTGCCGGCCGAAGCCAGGGCGTCGCGCGGGGCGATCGAGTTCTTGGTCTCGACATCCAGGATCAGCTTGTCGAAGTCGGTGCGCTGCTCGACACGGGTGGCCTCCACCTTGTAGGTGACCTTCAGCACCGGCGAGTAGATCGAGTCGACCGGGATACGGCCGATCTCGGCACCCGACGCCTTGTTCTGCACGGCCGGGACGTAACCGCGGCCGCGCTCGACGACGAGCTCGACCTCCAGCTTGCCCTTGTCGTTCAGGGTGGCGATGTGCATGTCGGGGTTGTGCACCGTCACACCGGCCGGGGGCACGATGTCACCGGCGGTGACGGCACCCGGGCCCTGCTTGCGCAGGTACATGGTGACCGGCTCGTCCTCTTCCGAGGACACGACCAGGCCCTTGAGGTTCAGGATGATGTCGGTGACGTCTTCCTTGACCCCGGGGACGGTGGTGAACTCGTGCAGGACACCGTCGATGCGGATGCTGGTGACCGCTGCGCCCGGGATGGACGACAGCAGCGTGCGCCGCAGCGAGTTGCCGAGGGTGTAACCGAAGCCCGGCTCCAGCGGCTCGATGGTGAACCGCGACCGGTTCTCGGCCAGCACGTCCTCGGACAGGGTGGGTCGCTGAGAGATCAGCATTTTTCTATCTCCTTCTCGGCACCCGCTATTTGATGCCGGTTGGTTGGTGCCCGCCCGGGATTGGGCGGGCCACCAGGACTCGAATTACTTCGAGTAGAACTCGACGATCAGCTGCTCGGTGAGCGGCACGACGATCTGGGCGCGCTCGGGCAGCTGGTGCACGAGGATGCGCTGACGCTCGCCGACAACCTGCAGCCACGACGGCACGGGACGCTCACCGGCGACCTCGCGCGCGATCTGGAACGGCAGGGTGTTCAGCGACTTCGGCTTGATGTCGATGATGTCGTACTGCGACACCCGGTAGCTCGGGATGTTCACCTTGACACCGTTGACGGTGAAGTGACCGTGGCTGACCAGCTGACGGGCCATCCGGCGGGTACGGGCCAGGCCGGCGCGGTACACGACGTTGTCCAGACGGCTTTCGAGGATCTGCAGCAGGTTCTCACCGGTCTTGCCAGCCTTGCGGTTGGCTTCCTCGTAGTACTTGCGGAACTGCTTCTCCATGACGCCGTAGGTGAAGCGAGCCTTCTGCTTCTCCTGCAGCTGGGTGCGGTATTCGCTCTCCTTGATCCGCGCGCGGCCGTGCTGGCCGGGCGGGTAGGGGCGCTTTTCGAACGACTGATCGTCACCGACGAGGTCGACGCCGAGGCGGCGCGACTTGCGGGTGGCGGGTCCGGTATAACGAGCCATTTTTCAAATCCTCCCTAGACCCGGCGCCGCTTGGGCGGACGGCAGCCGTTGTGCGGCTGCGGGGTGACGTCGGAAATCGCGCCGACCTCGAGGCCGGCAGCCTGCAGCGAACGGATCGCGGTCTCGCGGCCCGAACCCGGACCCTTCACGAAGACGTCGACCTTCTTGACACCGTGCTCCTGCGCCTTGCGGGCAGCGTTCTCGGCGGCGAGCTGCGCGGCGAACGGGGTGCTCTTGCGCGAACCCTTGAAGCCGACGTGACCCGACGAGGCCCAGGCGATGACGTTGCCCTGGGGATCGGTGATCGAGACGATGGTGTTGTTGAACGTGCTCTTGATGTGAGCGGCGCCGTGCGGGACGTTCTTCTTTTCCCGGCGACGAGTGGGCTTGCCGCGCTTGGAAGCAGCGCCGGCTTTCTTGGTGGGTGCCATTTACTTACCTGGCCTTCTTCTTGCCGGCGATGGTGCGCTTCGGGCCCTTGCGGGTACGCGCGTTGGTCTTGGTGCGCTGGCCACGCACGGGCAGGCCACGACGGTGGCGCAGGCCCTGGTAGCAACCGATCTCGATCTTGCGACGGATGTCGGCCTGCACCTCGCGGCGCAGGTCACCCTCGACCTTGAGGTTGCCTTCGATGTAGTCACGCAGCTGGGTCACCTGGTCGTCGGTGAGGTCCTTGGTGCGCAGGTCCCGGTCGATGCCGGTGGCAGACAGGATTTCCTGGCTGCGGGTACGGCCGATGCCGTAGATGTAGGTCAGCGCGATCTCCATGCGCTTGTCACGCGGGAGATCAACGCCCATGAGGCGTGCCATCAGGCAGTGTTCCTTTTCGTTGCGGAGGTCTGATCCCAGTCCGTTCCCCGTCTTGGTCGGGGTCCGGCCTCCGTGCCGGACGTGGTTGAGAGCCGTATGCCCTCAGTGGTACTGGGAGGTCTGCATTCAGTTTTGGGTGCTGCGTGAGCTGATGCTCAGCCCTGCCGCTGCTTGTGCCGCGGGTCAGAGCAGATCACCATGACCCGGCCGTGGCGGCGGATCACCCTGCACTTGTCGCAGATCGGCTTGACGCTCGGGTTCACCTTCACGACTTAGCGATCCTTTTCTCGGTTCTGAATTGGTGGTGCTTGGGCGTTACTTGTAGCGGTACACGATGCGGCCACGGGACAGGTCGTACGGAGAGAGCTCCACTACGACACGGTCCTCCGGCAGGATGCGGATGTAGTGCTGCCGCATCTTGCCGCTGATGTGGGCGAGCACCTTGTGACCGTTCTCCAGCTCAATGCGGAACATCGCATTGGGCAGGGGCTCGATCACGCGACCCTCGACCTCGATGGCGCCGTCTTTCTTGGCCATACTCTTTGGTAATCCTCTGGTTCTTCGGTTTCGTATCTCATACGCCCGTGCTCGGCGCAGAACCCACCCCGGCTACAAGAACGTGGACGTAATGCCTGGAATTCCAGGGAGCAATTCCGCGGAACTTCAAAACAGAGCACGCAAAGAGCCGGCGCAGAAGCTGCACCGTTGGTCCACGATACCCGCTTCGACCCCTGGGACCAAAATCCGCGCAGCACCCCCGCTGACCCCAGGTGGGCGCATCGTCTTCGCAAGTCAGGGCGCATAATGAACAGCGATGACTGGACCCGCTTCCCCGGCACGCAATCCGGTGATTCTCACCGTTGACGATGATCCCGCAGTGTCCCGGGCCGTCGCCCGCGACCTGCGCAAACACTACGGTGAGCGCTACCGGATCGTACGCGCCGAATCTGGACAGGACGCGCTGGTCGCGATCAACGAGCTGCAGCTGCGGGGCGACACCGTGGCGATGTTCATCGCCGACTACCAGATGCCGGAGATGAACGGCATCGACTTCCTGGAACTGGCCATGGACGTGTTCCCGCTGGCCCGCCGCGTGCTGCTGACCGCGTACGCGGACACCCACGCCGCGATCAACGCCATCAACCTGGTCGACCTGGACCACTATCTGCTCAAGCCGTGGGACCCGCCCGAGGAGAAGCTGTACCCGATCATCGACGGGCTGCTCGAGGCCTGGCATGAGGTCGGCGACCGCGCCGTCCCCCACACCAAGGTCATCGGGCACCGGTGGAATCCCCGGTCGTGGGAGGTCCGCCAGTTCCTGGCCCGCAACCAGCACTACTACCGGGCATACGCGTCGGACGAGCCCAAGGGCAAGCAGCTGCTGACCGCCGCCGGCCTGGATGGGCTGCAGCTGCCGGTGGTGATCTCCGAGCAGGGCGAGACGCTGGTCCAGCCGACCGACGCCCAGTTGGCCGGCATGCTCGGCCTGTCGACCACGCCGTCGTTGGAGATGTACGACCTCGCCGTCATCGGCGGTGGCCCCGCCGGCCTGGCGGCCGCGGTGTACGGCGCGTCCGAGGGCCTGCGCACGGTGCTGATCGAGCGCACCACCACCGGCGGACAGGCGGGCCGCAGCTCACGCATCGAGAACTACCTGGGCTTCGAGACGGGCATCTCGGGCGCCGAGCTGACGACGTCGGCGCGGCGGCAGGCCGAGCGCTTCGCCGCCGAGGTCATCACGACCCGTGAGGTCGTCGGGCTCGACGTCTCGTCGCTGGCCAGCAAGACGCTGACCTTCGACGACGGCCGCAGCATCACCGCGCGGTCGGTCATCCTGGCCACCGGCGTCGACTACCGGCATCTGCAGGTCGCCGGGTGCTGGGACGATCCCGACAGCGTCGGCAACAGCTATGTCGGCAACGGTGTCTTCTACGGCGCCTCGGTGTCACAGGCCTCCGAATGCGCGGGCGAGGACGTCTACATCGTCGGCGGCGCGAACTCCGCCGGCCAGGCCGCGATGTTCATGTCGCAGCAGGCCAAGTCGGTGACGCTGCTGGTGCGCGGCAAGTCGCTCGAGGCGTCGATGTCCTACTACCTGATCCAGCAGATCGAGAACACCCCGAACATCAGCGTCCGGACCTGTACCGAGGTGGTCGACACCTGCGGCGAGGACGGGCACCTGACCGGGCTGTGGCTGGTCAACAACGCCACCGGCGAGCGCGAGTACGTCGAGTCCACGCGACTGTGCTGTTTCATCGGCGCCACCCCGCGCACGCAGTGGCTCGAGAACGCCGGCATCGCCCGCGACGACCACGGCTTCATCCTCACCGGCCCGGATCTCAAGGACGTCTGCGGCTGGAACCTGGACCGGCCGCCGCACCACTTGGAAACAAGTGTGCCGGGTGTGTTTGTTGCAGGTGATGTCCGCGCTGAATCGGCCAAACGGGTCGCAGCCGCGGTTGGCGAAGGCTCGATGGCAGTGATGCTGGTGCACCGGTATCTGGCCGAGACGTAGGAGGAGACCGGTATGGGTGAGACGTGCGCGCGCAGTGAACTGAAAACGCTGTTCCTGTTCGAGGCGTTGACCGACGAGCAGCTGGACACGCTGTGCGCCAACGGTCACATCGCGACGTTCGAGCCCGGCCCCGTCTGCACCGAGGGCGAACCCGCCACCTGCTTCTACGTCATGCTCGACGGCGAGCTGGTGATGTCGATGAAGTCCGGCGGCATCGACATCGAGACCAACCGCACCTCGATGCGCGGCGTGTACTGCGGCGCCTGGTCGGCCTACATCCCGGACGAGCAGCCGGTCTACGAGGCGTCGGTGCGGGTGACCAAGCC
Source organism: Mycobacterium sp. SMC-17 (assembly GCF_045310915.1). Classification (NCBI taxonomy): domain Bacteria; kingdom Bacillati; phylum Actinomycetota; class Actinomycetes; order Mycobacteriales; family Mycobacteriaceae; genus Mycobacterium; species Mycobacterium sp. SMC-17. Next base: position 36,164 of record NZ_JBJIAK010000012.1, read on the forward strand.
GTCGCGGTTCTTCGTCCTGGACGCCAACGCCTACGCCGACTTCATGCGCAAGGAATTCCCGATGGCGGTGCACCTGCTGGAGGGCCACAAGGTCGGTGGCCGCCGTGGGCGCCAGATCGTCGGCCAGCGCGAGAAGCTCCTCGCCCTGGGCCAGCTCTCGGCCGGCCTGACCCATCAGCTCAACAACCCGGCGGCCGCCACCGCGCGCGCCGTCGCGGACCTGCACGACCGCATCGGCAAGATGCGCCACAAACTGGCTATGCTCGCCGACGGTCAGGTCAGCCCGCAGTCGCTGCGAGTACTGGTCGGCATTCAGGAAGGCATCGCCGAGCAGGTGGCCAAAGCCAGGACCCAGGAGCTGTCGGCCATCGAGGCGTCCGACCGCGAAGACCAGATCGGCGAATGGCTCGAGGACCACGGCATCGCGGCCGCGTGGGACTACGCCCCCACTTTCGTCGACGCCGGCCTGGATGTCGCTTGGCTGGAAGGCATCTCGTCGTCCCTCGGGGACGGCGACTCGTCCGCGACGCTTCAGGGTGCGCTGGGCTGGTTGAAATACACCATCGACACCGAGCTGCTGATGTGTGAGATTTCCGAAGCGAGCAAACGGATTTCGACGCTGCTGGCCGGCGCGAAGCAGTACTCGCAGATGGACCGGGCGCCCTACCAGAGCGCCGACGTGCACGAGCTCCTGCGCAGCACGCTGATGATGTTCGGTGACCGCATCGGCAAGGACGGCACCACCTGCGTCAAGGTGGTCAAGGAGTACGACCCCGCGCTGCCCGAATTACAGTGCTACCCAGCCGATCTCAATCAGGTGTGGACGAACATCATCGACAACGCCCTGCAGGCCATGAAGGGCTGCGGCGTGCTGACCATCCGCACCAAGCGCGCCGGCGACGACACCGTCCGGATCGAGATCAACGACAACGGCCCGGGCATCCCGCCCGACGTCATCGAGCGCATCTTCACGCCGTTCTTCACGACCAAGCCGTTCGGCGAGGGCACCGGCCTGGGGCTCGACCTGGCGTGGCGCATCATCTGCGAGAAGCACCACGGGAACATCTACGTCGAATCCAAGCCGGGCGACACCACGTTCATCGTCACGCTGCCCGTGCACGCACCCGCGCCAGAAGAAATTCTGGCCGGGACAACGGGATAGTTCCGATCACCGCGCGCCGAACGGAATAGCCGCCCGCGCCCCACAGTTGCCGCAGAGGTGACCAAACCAGACCTTGGACGCTACGGCGTATTCGGGCGCGGCGCGACGCCGCAACAGGCAGCAGAAATCGAAGCGCTGGGCTACGGCGCGATCTGGGTCGGGGGATCCCCGCCCGCGGAACTGGAGTGGGTCGAGCCACTGCTCGGCGCGACGGAGCGACTGAAGGTCGCTACCGGCATCGTCAACATCTGGACGGCGGCCGCCGGACCGGTGGCCGAATCGTTCCACCGCATCAACACCGCCTATCCGGGCCGGTTCCTCCTCGGCATCGGCGTCGGGCACCGCGAGGTCATCACCGAATACAAGAAGCCACTCGATGCGCTGAACGAGTATCTGGACAAACTCGACGAGTACGGCGTGCCGAAGGAACACCGGGTGGTGGCCGCGCTCGGCCCGCAGGTGCTGAAGCTCTCGGCCCGGCGCAGCGCCGGTGCCCACCCCTACCTGACCACCCCGGAGCACACCGCCCAAGCGCGTGAGTTGATCGGGCCGGACGCGTTCCTGGCGCCCGAGCACAAGGCGATCCTCACGACCGACGCGGACAAGGCCCGGGCGGTCGGCCGCAAAGCCCTGGAGCTTTACCTCAATCTGAACAATTACCTCAACAGTTGGAAACGGCTGGGGTTCACTGACTCTGACATCGCCAAGCCCGGTAGCGACCGGCTGGTCGACGCCGTGGTCGCCTACGGCACCATCGATGCGATCGCCGCCCGGCTGAAGCAGCACCTCGACGCCGGCGCCGACCACGTACCGGTTCAGGTGCTGACGTCGCCCGAGAATTTGGTACCCGCACTGACCGAACTCGCCGGCCCACTGGGCCTGCGGTAACCGAAGGGATCGACCATGAGCAAGCTGGATCTGGGCCGCGTCGGGGTGTGGACGTTCGGCGCCCCGACGCCCGAGCAGGCCGCCGAGATCGAGAAGCTGGGGTACGGCGCGGTGTGGCCGGGCGGCTCCCCCGCAGGCGACCTGGCGTTCGTCGAGCCGATCCTGGCCGCGACGGAGAAACTGCAGGTGGCCACCGGCATCGTCAACGTGTGGACGGCGCCGGCCACGCAGGTCGCCGAGTCGTACCACCGGATCGAGGCCGCGTACCCGGAGCGGTTCGTGTTGGGCGTCGGTATCGGCCATCCCGAGCACACCAAGGAGTACCGCAAGCCGTACGACGTCCTCGTCGAGTACCTGGACGAGCTGGACGCGGCAGGCGTTCCGGTGGCGCGCCGCGTGGTGGCGGCCCTCGGCCCGAAGGTGTTGCGGCTGGCCGCCGATCGCAGCGCCGGCGCGCACCCGTACCTCACCACCCCCGAACACACCGCCGAGGCGCGCAAGGTCATCGGGCCGGACGCGTTCCTGGCGCCCGAGCACAAGGTGGTGCTGACCGACGGTTCGGCCGAGGCCACCGCCCAGGCGCGGGAAATCGGCCGGCAGACCGTCGACTTCTATCTGAATCTCAGTAATTACCTGAACAATTGGCGCCGGCTCGGCTTCTCCGAGGACGACATCGCCAAGCCGGGCAGCGATGCGTTGATCGACGCGGTGGTCGCGCACGGCACGCCCGACGCCATCGCGGCGCGGCTCACCGAGCACCTCGACGCCGGCGCCGACCACGTGACCGTCCAGGTGCTCGGTGGCTGGGACAAGCTGGTGCCGACGCTGACGGCGCTGGCGGGTCCGCTGGGCTTGCGCGGATAGCCTGGCGCTCAGCGCTTTTGGCCTTGATCGTCCTGCTGGTTGTCCTGCTTGTGGTGCTGCCAGATGCGGCGGAGCCAGTTCCAGTGGGGCCGGTGCGGCGTCGGTTTGGGGGTCTCGGCGACGGGCGGCACGGCAACCGGCTGCGCAGGCGCCACGGCCCGCGGTGCGACGACGTCGGGTGCGCTGGCCACACTGACGACCGGCGCCGGTGCCGGAGTCACCACATGGTTGGCGGTCGGCATCGGGGCCGCAGCCGGCGCGACATACGGCGTTGACCGGGTGTGGTCGACAACGGCCAGGGGTGTCGACGGCTCGTCGCCGCCCAGCAGGATCGCACCGACCGCGGCGACGACGGTGACCCCGCCGAACACCATCGCGACGAGCGAGACCCGCAGGCTTTTCGGTGTCCGCGTCGCCACGAGCGGCGCGGCGGGAATCAGGTTCGGCGCCAACGGTTCTTCGGCTTCTTCCGGTTCGGCCAGTGACCAGGCCAGCGCACCGAACGGCATCGTCGGCGCCCCTTGGATGCTCCCGCTGGGCGGGTCAGACGAGTACTCCAGGTTGGCCAGTGTGGCGGTCATGGCAGTGGACATGGCGTGCTCCTGTGTCGTTGTTGCTGTCCCGGATGGGCGGCTCTCACACGTAGGAGTCGCGCGGCACCCACAACGGGACAGGTTTTGGCGGGCTGCTGCTTGGTTCGGGATCAGCTAGTAGATGACCGGCGGCTGCGTCGTCGTCACCGGTGCCGGCTCGATCGGGCCCACGTCGATCGGGGGCAGCGGCCGCGGCGGCTTGTGCGACGTCGGCGGTGGCGTGGGCGACGGTGACGGTTCGGTGATCACGGGCGGCTGCTTGCTCGGCGGTGACGGTTCCTCGCTGACGACGGGCGGCCGTGGACGTCGCGGCGGCAGCACCGGCCGGGTTGACGACGGCGGCGTCACGACCGGTGCGGCCGGTGGCAGCGGCACCGGGACCGGTGACTGCTGCGGCGGCGGGACCGCCCGTGGCGGGAGGGCTGTCGTCGGCTCGGCGGGGGCGGTGACGACGGCCGTCGGGCTGGGCGGCGGCGGGGGCGCGACGGTGGTGGTCACCGGATTTTCGGGCGTGGTGCTGGGCGGCACGGTGACGGAGGTGGTGACCCCTTGCGGGGTGACGGGCGCGTTGGTCTCGTACCGCCAGGCGATGGTCAGTGCCAGCACGATCAGCGGAATGCCGATCAGCAGTGACATCGTCAGCATCACGCGGCCATTGGGCGATGTGGTGGCGGGTTCGGCATCGAGCACGTCGGCCGCGGCGAACTGTTCGGTCGGCGCATCCGGCAGCACACTCTGCGCCTGGGTGGGTGCGCTGTCCAGATCGGCCGAGGCCGAGGTCAGCTGAATCCGATTCAGCGTGCGGTCCCGCAGCCACGTCGGCGCGGGGATGAAAAGCGGTGTGCCGCCGAGCAGCGCGACCGGGTTGACCATCCGGCGACGGTCCTGATCGCACGTCGGGCAACTTTCGATGTGCCGGGCGATCCGCTTGCGCATGAGGATGGTGAAGTTCCCGTCCCACCCGGCGAGGATGGCACCCAATTCCGCACAGCTGTTGCCGCTCTGGCCACGCCGGGCGACCAGCAGCGCACCCAGCGAGCGTTCCATGGTGTCGCGCAACCGCTGCATGATCTTCTTGGCGCTGGCCGTACTGACACCGAGCGCCTCGGCAAGTTCGGGCCCCTCCAGTCCGTGGCGGAAACCCAGCTCCAGCACCGCCCGATCGCGGTCGGACAACCCGCCGGCCGCTTCGGCGACCAGTTTGGCCAGTTCGTTGCGGGCCGCCAGGGTGTCGGGTCCGGCGTCCCCGGATGCCTCGTCGGGGAGGTCCTCTGACGGTTCTTCGCGACGCCGCTGCCGGATGCGGCGCAACGCCTCGTTCCGGGCGATCGCGTACAGCCAGGGGCGTAGCTTGTCGGGCTCCCGCAGCTTGTCCAAAGCTGTTGCGGCAGTGCAGAACACGTCCTGGACGCAGTCCGCGGCGGCATCGCGGTCCCGGACCATGCCGACGCAGAAGTCGTGGAGCCGGTCGGCATAGCGGTCATAAATGCCGGCAAATGCCATGCGGTCTCCGGCGAGCGCGGCGCCGACCAAGTCGGCGTCGCTGACAATGTCCCAATCTGGCACTGCGGTCATGAGACGGGCTCCCGTACCGGATCGATCGCCGGTCTGCACTGATGCTAATCCGGCGAAGGCGAGATGGTTTGCCGAATCAACGAGCATCGGCGTTGGCTTCAATGAGGAGAACGAGAGCAGACCGGACCCGGTTCAACACCGGACCCGGCTGCGTCTCGAATCCGCGTGGGCGGTGTGCCATCACGGCCAGTCAGTGCTTCTTGTGGTCGGAGTGCTTCCAGTCCCAGTCGTACCAGTGCCAGTAGTAGTGGCAGTGCTCCCAGTCCCACCAGGCCCACGAGCAGTAGTCGTGGCCCCAGGTCTGCGGAGCCGGGATGGACGGCTGGGCTTGGGCGGTGCCGGCCGTCAGGCCCATGCCGGCCAGGGCCATGCTGCCGGACAGCAGCGCGGCCGCGGCGGCCCGCTTCGCGAGAGACTGCCGCTTGGCAGGGGTGTTGTTGCTCATTTCGTGCTCCTTGGTTGGTGTCGCAGATGCCCCGTGCGGGCTCTGTCACAGGTAGGAGCGCGACCCCCGGACGCCGGGGACACTTTTTTCGGAAGAATCCGAATCGGCGCGAAAAAACTTGTCAGACTCTGCTGCCGGCAGCGCTCATACCAGCATGAGCAACCATTCACACACCCCCTGGAACCCCGACACCGACAACACCATCGCGGCTGACGTCCTCGACGCCGGCCCGCGCTCGGTGACCTTCCCCCGGCTCGCGTACAGCGACCGACTCGACGTGCCCGACGTGGTGGACGACGAGGCCACCATCGCCGTGGGTACCGACGACGGCCGCTGGGCCCGGCGCCGCGTCGCACTCGCTCTGGGCGGTGCGGCCAGCGTCATCGTGGCATCGGCCGCCGTGGCCCTCACCGCGATCAGCTCACTCGATGCCGGCACCTCGGTGGCACCTGCCGGCGGTTCTGCCGTGCCCGCGGCCGCGCCGGCCGTTCTGGTGCAGCCGCCGGCGGCACTTCCCGTGCCTTCTGCCCCGCAGGCGGCGCCGGCCGCTCCGGTGATTCCCGATCACGTACCGGCAGCCGCGCCCCAGCGGTCGGCAGCACCCGTCGTCGTCACCGCGGCGCCGGCGGCCGGTCCCGCCCCCGAGGTCGCACCCCCAGCTCCCGCACCAGAAGTCGTCCCGGAACCGCCCGCACTACCACTGCCCACGTTCCCGCCGATCGTCATCAATCTGCCGGCGCCGCCGGCGGCACCGCCCAAGGAGCCGCCCACCAAACCCGAACCGCCCGTGGTGAAAGGCCCCCTCGCCATTCCGAGCCCCGGCAAGACCCCGCCGATCAACCCGAATCTGCCCCTGGATGCCGGCTGACATCCGGCCCACGCACAAGCCCGCCACGGTTGGTATCCCCACTGTGGCGGGCTTTTTCGCGTTGGCCCGGTAATCAAGGCGCGAATGTTCGAGTGGACTACGCCCGCACGTCAGGGTCAACGACTCGGCACGACGCAACCACGTTGACGCTGTATTGACGGCGCGGTTGTTCGAGTGGACCACGCCCGCACGTCAGGATCAACGACTCGGCCCAGAGCGTCATCGCCGGCCGCCGGAACCCGCATCACCGGTCGGCGGCGGCGGCGCTTCGAACGACGGCGGCGCAACCGACATCGGCGGGCGCGTCACCGGTCCGGGCCTGCTGACGGTGCGATCGGGCAACGACGGGTGCGGTGCCGGCGCGGATCCGGCAGCCGGAGATTCCTGCTGAGGCTGCGGTTGCTGACTCGGCGCCACCACCGGCGGTGCGACGGATTTGGTCGAGACCCCGGGCATCGACGTACTCGACGCCGGCGAAGCGCTCGGTGGCGCGGAAAGCGGCGTCGTCGCAGGCGTTTCCAGCGGAGCCGTGATGCCGCTGTCGAGCGGTTCCCCGCCGTGCCGGCCCGGCCCGGCCAGTGTCCAGATCAGCCCCGCCACCAGTAGCACCAGCGCGCACGCGGCCAGGCTGATCGGCAGGGCGAGCCGGCGGCGCCGTTCCCCCGCCGGCGCGGTACCGGCGCCCGCGGCAGAACCGGAATCGGCACCGTCGACCAGATCGGTTGTCCGACAGACCAACTGAATGTCCCTGAGCGTCGTATCCCGCAGCTCCTTCGGCGCCGGAATGAAGGGCATGGCGCCCAGTAGCGCTGCCGGGCTCACCCGGCGGCGCCGTTCGGATTCACACTCGGGGCACGACTCGATGTGGCGGGCGATGCGTTTGCGCATCAGCACCGTCATCGCACCGTCCCAGCCATCGAGCACCGCGGCAAGCTCCGGGCAGCGCGCCGGATCTTGCCGCGTCTGCCGGGCCACCAGCAGCGCACCGAGCGAGCGGCCGACCATCTCCCGCGCCCGATGGGTCAGGGTGTTGGCGGTGGCCGGGCTGACGCCGAGTGCCTTGCCGAGCTCCGGTCCGTCGAGGCCGTGGCGGTAACTCAACTCGATGACCTCGCGGTCGCGATCCGAGAGGCCACCGCAGGCCTCCCGGATCAATTGGGCCAGGTCGTCCTGCTCGGCCAGGGCATCGGGACCGGCATCGCCCGACGCGCTGTCGAGGTATTCGTCGTCGGCCGGTTGCTCGCGCTGTCGGCGCTGAATGTGCCGCAGGGCCTGAGAGCGCGACACCGCGTACAACCACGGCCGCAGCTTCTCGGGCTGGCGCAGCTTCGACAGCCCGGTCGCCGCGGTGCAGAACGCCTCGTGCACGCAGTCGGCAGCGGCGTCACTGTCACGGACCATGCGCACGACGAAGTCGTTGAGCCGGTCCGCGTAGCGGTCGTAGATCGCGGCGAAAGCCGCGCGGTCGCCCGAGGCGGCCGCGCGGGCAAGTTCCTCGTCGGGCGCTTCGTCCCAATCGACAAGCGCGCTCATCGGCGGGGTTCTCCCCTGATCATCAGTAGTAGTAGGCCGGGTAGAAGCCGGTATCGCCGTTGTCGCAGTTGACGTTGATGTCCCAGAACCGGTTGAGCGGAATGCCCGGAACGAAGAAGCCCGCCTCGCCGGCCGAGTTCTGGTAGGCCCTGGTGGTGAACCAGTCCGAGGTGTAGGTGCACCACGTGCCCCCGCTGCCACCGCTCCACCCGATCCAGATGCCGCCGTAGTGCGGTACCGGATTCACGCCCAAGGGGTTCGCGTGCGCGGTTCCGGCACCCATCAGAGCTACCGGGACCGCCGCTGCCGCAGCAATTCCAGCAACGAACTTTTTCAGCTTGGTAGCCATGTGCTCCGCCTTTCCTCTGCTCGGCCCGGTTGGCCTCGCTTGTATGTAGGAGCATCTCGCCGCATCAATCCTGACAAGTTTTTCCGAATTTGGTCAGGCATCCGCAAAGAAGTTCTGAACCTCGCGCATACCCCGGAGCAACCACAGCGGCAACCACGCTGCGCGCCGGGCCGGCAAACCCCTTGCCAACACCCCGACCGAATTACTAGGATATGCAAGTATCTCGGCGCTCGAGTCGAGAATCCTGAACTCTCCATAACTTTGGACGGACGTCATGACCACCCAGATTCCGCACTTCATCAACGGCCGGCGCACCACCGGCGAATCGACCCGCACCGCCGACGTGCTCAACCCCAGCACCGGCCAGACCCAGGCCCAGGTGCTCCTGGCGTCGGCCGCCGACGTCGACGCCGCTGTGGCGGGTGCCGTTGTCGCGCAACGGGAATGGGCGTCGTGGAACCCGCAGCGCCGGTCGCGCGTGCTGATGAAGTTCATCGACCTGGTGAACCAGAACAAGGACGAACTGGCCCGCCTGCTGTCGCTCGAACACGGCAAGACCTTCGAGGACTCGCTCGGTGACATCCAGCGCGGCGTCGAGGTCATCGAGTTCGCCGTCGGCATCCCCCACCTGATGAAGGGTGAGTTCACCGAGGGCGCCGGCGCCGGCATCGACGTCTACTCGATGCGCCAGCCGCTCGGTGTCGTCGCCGGCATCACGCCGTTCAACTTCCCCGCCATGATCCCGCTGTGGAAGGCCGGGCCCGCGCTGGCCTGCGGCAACGCCATCATCATCAAGCCGTCCGAGCGCGACCCCTCGGTGCCGCTGCGCCTCGCCGAACTGTTCATCGAGGCAGGCCTGCCGGCCGGTGTCCTGCAGGTGGTCAACGGCGACAAGGAGGCCGTCGACGCGATCCTGCAGCACCCCGACATCAAGGCCGTCGGCTTCGTCGGCAGCACCGACATCGCGCAGTACATCTACTCGAACGCCGCCGCCAACGGTAAGCGCGCGCAGTGCTTCGGCGGCGCCAAGAACCACATGATCGTGATGCCCGACGCCGACCTGGACCAGGCCGTCGACGCGTTGATCGGTGCCGGTTACGGCAGCGCGGGTGAGCGGTGCATGGCGATCAGCGTCGCCGTTCCCGTCGGCGAAGAGACCGCAAATCGCTTGCGTAACAAGCTCGTCGAGCGTGTCAACCAGCTGCGGGTCGGGCACAGCCTGGACCCGAAGGCCGACTACGGCCCGCTGGTCACCGGAGCGGCCCTCGAGCGGGTGCGGGGCTACATCGCCCAGGGTGTCGAGGCCGGCGCCGAGCTCGTGGTCGACGGCCGCGAACGCGCCAGCGACGACCTGACGTTCGACGATGCCGATCTGTCCGGCGGCTTCTTCCTCGGCCCCACCCTGTTCGACCACGTCACCCCCGACATGTCGATCTACACCGACGAAATCTTCGGCCCGGTGCTGGTGATCGTCCGCGCCCACGACTACGAGGAGGCGCTGCGGCTGCCGTCGGAGCACGAGTACGGCAACGGCGTCGCGGTGTTCACCCGCGACGGCGACACTGCCCGCGATTTCGTCTCGCGCGTGCAGGTCGGCATGGTCGGCGTCAATGTGCCGATCCCGGTTCCGGTGTCCTACCACAGCTTTGGCGGCTGGAAGCGGTCCGGCTTCGGCGACCTCAACCAGTACGGCACGGCGTCGATCCAGTTCTACACCAAGGTCAAGACCGTCACCGAGCGCTGGCCGTCGGGCATCAAGGACGGGGCCGAGTTCTCGATCCCGACCTTCAAGTAAGGGCCTGCGTTGAGCATCGACCTTTTCGGACTGGACGACGACGAACGCGTGATCGCCGAAACGGCGGCCGCGTTCGCCGAAAAGCGGCTGGCCCCAAATGCTTTGGCGTGGGACGCCGACGACCACTTCCCCACCGATGTCCTGCGGGAAGCGGCCGAGCTGGGCATGGCGGCCATCTACTGCAATGACGACGTGGGCGGCAGCGGACTGCGCCGGTTGGACGGCGTGCGCATCTTCGAGCAACTGGCCGCCGCCGATCCGACCATCGCGGCGTTCTTGTCGATCCACAACATGTGCGCGTGGATGGTAGACAGCTACGGCACGCCGGAGCAGCGCAAGACCTGGCTGCCCAGGCTGGCCTCGATGGAGGCCATCGCCAGTTACTGCCTCACCGAGCCCGGCGCCGGCAGTGACGCAGCGGCCTTGCGCACCAAGGCCGTTCGCGACGGCGACCACTACGTGCTCGACGGCGTCAAACAGTTCATCTCCGGTGCGGGGGTCTCGGACGTCTACGTCGTGATGGCCCGCACCGGGGCAGACGGACCGCGCGGCATCTCGGCCTTCATCGTCGAAAAGGACACGCCGGGACTGAGTTTCGGGGCCAACGAGGAGAAGATGGGCTGGCACGCCCAGCCCACCGCCCAGGTGATCCTGGAAGGTGTGCGGGTGCCCGCCGAGGCCATGCTGGGCGGCTCGGACGGCGAGGGCACCGGCTTCTCCATCGCGATGAACGGGCTCAACGGCGGCCGCATCAACATCGCCGCCTGCTCCCTGGGCGGCGCGCAGGCCGCCTACGACAAGGCGCTGGGCTACCTGGCCTCCCGCGAGGCCTTCGGCGGGGCACTGATCGACGAGCCGACCATCCGGTTCACCCTCGCCGAGATGGCCACCGCGCTCGAGACCTCGCGAAACATGTTGTGGCGGGCGGCAACCGCGCTCGATACCAACAATCCACGCAAGGTCGAACTGTGCGCCATGGCCAAGCTCCATGTGACCGAGGCCTGCTACACGGTGGCCGACCAGGCGCTGCAGTTGCACGGCGGCTACGGCTACCTGCGCGAGTACGGGCTGGAAAAGATCGTCCGCGACCTCCGGGTGCACCGCATCCTGGAGGGGACGAACGAGATCATGCGCGTGGTCATCGGCCGGGCAGCCTCGGCTGCCGCACGTAATTGAGCGATTTGTGCACGAAAATCCGCGGTGAGCGCGAGAAATCGTGCACAAATCGCGGAGAACTAGGGAGGACAGACTGATGGCGACGATCGCATTCCTCGGGCTGGGCCACATGGGTGGCCCGATGGCGGCCAACCTCATCGCGGCCGGGCACACCGTGCACGGCTTCGACCCGGTCCCGGCCGCCGCGCAGGCCGCACGGGAGCACGGCGCGACGACCTTCGACAGCGGCCCCGAGGCGGTGGCCGGCGCCGACGTCGTGATCACCATGCTGCCCAACGGCGATCTGGTGAAGCGCTGCTACGCCGACGTCCTGCCGGCCGCGGCACCCGGCACGCTGTTCATCGATTCGTCCACCATCTCGGTCGACGACGCCCGCGAGGTGCACCGTCTGGCCGGCGAGCACGGCTTCGCCCAACTGGACGCGCCGGTGTCGGGCGGCGTGAAAGGCGCGACGGCCGGCACGCTGGCGTTCATGGTCGGCGGCGAGGCCGAGGCCTTCGAACGCGGCCGCACGGTGCTCGAGCCGATGGCCGGCAAGATCATCCACTGCGGCGACTCGGGGGCCGGCCAGGCCGCCAAGGTGTGCAACAACATGGTGCTCGCCGTCCAGCAGATCGCGATCGGTGAGGCGTTCGTGCTCGCCGAGCACCTCGGCCTGGACAAGCAGTCGCTGTTCGACGTGATCACCGGTGCGACCGGCAACTGCTGGGCGGTGCAGGTGAACTGTCCCGTCCCCGGACCGGTCCCCAGCTCCCCGGCCAACAACGGATTCCAGCCCGGTTTCGCCACCGCCCTGATGAATAAGGACCTCGGTCTGGCGATGGCTGCGGTGCGCTCGACGGGGTCGTCGGCACCCCTCGGTAGCCACGCCGCGGACATCTACGCAAAGTTTGCCGCCGAGCATCCCGATCTCGACTTCAGCGCGGTAATCAACCGGCTGCGTCAATGATGTCGCATCACCATCACCGCACGTCACAGTGGTATTCGTTAGTTAACTGTGACATCGCGCGCATTAGGGCATAGGATGCGTGGGTCGCACAGGGAGGATTCGCGCCGCATGACTTTCAAATATTCCGCCAAGGGGGCCACCGCCTCGGCTACCGCGATTGCTGTGGCGTTTTTCGGGGCGGGCGTCGCCTTCGCATCGCCCGGCCCGTCGAGCCCGAGCAACCCGGGCACCGACCCGGCTCAGCCGACGCAGACGCAGCAGGCCAGCAAGAACAACGAGTCGGCCACGACGCCGTCGAGTGACCTCGGTACGGCCAGCAGCAAGACCGTCTCCAACTCGACCTCGAGCTCGACCGCCGGCCACACCGGCAAGACGGCCCGCAACAACGACAACGGCCTCGAGTGGGGTGACGACTGGAGCCTGGGTGGCTTCCCGCCGATCAACCTGTCGAGCATGCAGCCGCCGGAGGCCACCGTCGCCGTGCCGCTGTCCCTCGGCCTGCCCGGCCTGAGCCTGCCCAGCCTGGTGCTCGACGCCGGTCTCGGCGGTCTGGTGACGGCACTGGGCGGCCTCGCACTCGGCCAGATCACCAGCCTCTCCGCCGTGCCTGCGACCGCGACGCTGGGCGCCCCGGTCGCCGCTGCCGCAGCTCCGGCTGCGACTGCCGCCACCTTCGGCACCCTGTCCACCGTCGGCGACATCGCGAAGGTCTCTTCCGCGGCCGCCGCCCCGGCCATCGCTGCTCCGGCTCTCGCGGCACCGGCTGCGGCTGCCGCGCCGAGCCTCGGCGGCCTGCCGGCCATCGGTGCACCGGCGATCGGTTCGCTCAGCGCGCTGGCCGCGCCGAAGCTGCCGGGCATCGGCCTGCCGAAGATGCCGTCTGCCGGCCTGCCGGAGCTGCCGGACTTCACCAAGCTGGGCGCCCCCAAGCTGCCCAAGCCCGAAGACCTGCCGCACCCGGAGGTCGGTCTGCCGAAGGCCCCCAAGATCGGCCTGCCGGACATGTCGGACATCCCGCACCCGCAGATCGGCTTCCCGCCGCACCCGCGGATCTTCCCGAAGATCGGCCTGCCGAAGGTCAGCCTTCCGTGGTTCTGACCCGCTGAAAGAGGCGGGGCAACCGCCCCGCCTCGACAATTGAAAAGATGTGAAGAACTGGTGGTCAGCCCTGGGCTGACCACCAGTTCTTGTGTAGGCGCTCGCATCCGGCGGCCAGCAGGCCGTCGTACTCCGCGCGCACCTGGACCGCCCCGGGGAAGTCGTGGCCGGCCGAGTAGCCGGTGGTGACCACCAGCGTCGCCAGCTTGGCGGCACGTGCCGCGCGGAAACCGCGGACACCGCCCGCCACCGCCAGCGCACTCTCCGGTCCCAGACCCAACTCCCACAGCGCGTGGCCGTGCAGATCCGGTTCCCGGGTCGGACGCGGCAGATCATCGGGCGTCACGATGGTCTCGGCGATGCCGTCGCCCAGCAGCTGACGGACCAGCGGCTCCACCCAGGACCGGCTCCCGGTGCTGACGACGGCCACCGCCACCCCGGCGCCGAACAAGCCGGCCGCCAGGTCGGCGAGGCCGTCGCGCGGGCTGACGTCACCGTCGAGGACAGACGTCTCGAAAAGGTCGGTCTTGGTGCGGTACACGTGGGCGGCGATCTCGTTGCTGACCCGTCCGTACCCACGTCGGCGCAGCGCCGAGGCGACGCGGCGCTGTTCGTCGGCGATGCGGACCAGCCGGCCATATTCGGCCACCGACCAGGAGATATCCAGCCCGTGCTCGGCGAAGGCGGCGTTGAACGCCACGCGGTGTGCGTCGCGCTCGACGTCGGCCAGCGCACCGTCCAGGTCGAAGATCACCGCGCGCAGCGGGTCGATCACGGCATGGGCCGGGCGTGCCACATCCCACCAGAACGTGCGCTCCACACAACTCACCGACATGAGTACAAGGGTGTCCCACGTCACATGTGCGGGGCCTCCCCCCAACGGGGGATTGGACGGGCGAGATTCGGGATGAACATTCCCGATGGTCCACAGCCGGTCCTCCCGACCAGCGCGGAATCGCCGCTCTAAGGTGATGCCATGAGCACCAGCGAGAAGCCGAAGGCGGATCGCGCATGACCGCCGAGCCCGAAGCCGGCGCCGCTGCGCCGGTACGGCTGATCCTGGTCGACGACCACGAAATGGTCATCGAGGGACTCAAGGCCATGCTGGCCGCGTTCAGCGACCGGGTGCGGGTGGTCGGCCAGGCCGTCGGGGCCGAACGCGCCGCCGCGGTGGTCGACGAGCTGCAGCCCGACATCGTTCTGTGCGACGTGCGGATGCAGGGCGCCAGCGGCCTGGACCTGTGCCGTGAACTGCGCGAACGTGCCCCGGACCGCAAGGTGGTCATGCTGTCGGTGTACGACGACGAGCAGTACCTGTACCAGGCGCTGCGGGTCGGGGCGGCGGGCTATCTGCTCAAGAGCATCAGCAGCGACGACCTGGTCCGTCAGCTCGAGTTGGTGCACGGCGGGGCGACGGCCATCGACCCGAGTATGGCCGCCCGGGCCGCCGATACCGCCGCCCGCATGCAGCGCGACGAGTTCTGGCCCGGCGCCCGGCAGGGCCTGACGCAGCGCGAGAGCGAAATCCTGTCGTTCGTCGTCGACGGACTGTCCAACCGCGGTATCGCGACCCGGCTGGTGATCGGCGAGGAGACCGTCAAGAGTCACCTACGGTCCATCTACCGCAAGCTCGACGTCAGTGACCGGGCCGGCGCCGTGGCCACCGCGCTGCGGGAGGGCATCTACCGATGACGCCGCGCAATGAGGTGCTGACCGCCGACCGCGAGCTGGCCCTGCTGCGCGAGCTGATTCAGGCCGCCTCGAGCGGACCCGGCGTCGAGCCGCTGGCCGCGGCGGCCGCCCGGATGATCACCGCGGCCACCGGCACCGACGTCTGCTTCGTCCACGTGCTCGACGACACCGAACGCTCGCTGACATTGACGGGCGCCACCCCGCCGTTCGACCAGGAGGTCGGCAAAATCCGGCTGCCGCTGGGCGAGGGCGTCTCCGGGTGGGTGGCCAGCAATCGCGAGCCCGTCGTGATCCGCCACGACAAGGAATCCGATCCGCGCTACCGGCCGTTCGAATCGCTGCGCGGCAGTGACTTCGCGTCCATGGTGTCGGTGCCGATGGAGACCGACCCGGGCGGACTGGTCGGCGTGCTCAACGTGCACACCGTCGAGCGCCGGGAATTCACCGCCCGCGACGTGGAGCTGCTGCTGGTCATCGGCCGGCTCATCGCCGGGGCCATGCACCAGGCCCGGTTGCACCGCCAGCTCGTCGCCCGCGAACGTGCCCATGAGAACTTCGTCGAGCAGGTCATCGAGGCCCAGGAGATCGAGCGCCGCCGGCTGGCCGGCGATATCCACGACGGTATCTCGCAGCGGCTGGTGACGCTGTCGTACCGGCTCGACGCGGCGAGCCGGGCGGTCGGGACCGACACCGCCGTCGCGGCCGAGCAGCTGACGCTGGCCCGGGAGCTGGTGGACCTGACGCTCGGCGAGGCCCGCGCCGCCATCGGGAACCTGCGCCCGCCGGTCCTCGACGATCTGGGGCTGGCCGGCGGGCTGGCCAGCCTCGCGCGCTCCATCGGTCAGCTCGACGTCGACGTGGAGCTGACCGACGTCCGCTTGCCCGACCACATCGAGCTGGCGCTGTACCGCATCGCGCAGGAGTGCCTGCAGAACGTCGTGAAGCACGCCCACGCCAGCAATGCGCTGCTGAAGTTCACGGCCGACGCGGAGCACGCCCGGCTCGAGATCATCGACAACGGCATCGGTTTCGACACGTTCGAGCGCCCGCTGGGCGCCGACGAGACGGGTGGCTACGGGTTGTTGTCGATGGCCGAGCGCGCCGAGATCGTCGGCGGCCGGCTGAATATCCGGTCCCGGCCCGGCTCGGGCACCATCGTCACCGCCACCATCCCGCTGCCATCGACGACTTGATGACAACGGCCTGACGTTGCTAGAAATCATCCGTCATGTATCTCGCGGCTGATTTGGCAAATTTTGACAATGCCCGAGGAATACCGAACCATCGTGGTTGACATGGGAGTGTAGGTGCGCACAGGCAACACAAATGCGGTCATCGGTGCTGCTGCAGTCATCTTCGCTGCATTCGCCTATCTGGTGATCTTCGGTGACCATGGCACGTTGGCGGCACGTCTCACCAACGACATCGGGCTGACGGTCTTCAGCAGCCTTGCCTGCCTCGCCGCGGTGGCCGCCTACCGGGCCAACCGAGGCCGGCGACAGCGCGCCTGGCTGGCACTCGCGATCGGGATGGCGGGCTGGGTCGCCGGCAACCTGATCCTGCTCTATCACCACGCCGTGCTCGGTTCGCCGCCCGCGTTTCCGTCGGTGGCCGATGCCGCGTTCCTGCTGCTGCCCTGCTCTGTGGTGGTCGCGTCCGCCGGGAAGGTTCGGCCCGACCGCATGTCGGCACTGCGCCCCGTGCTGGACGGCGTCATCATCGCCTCCGCGCTGTTCCTCGTGTGCTGGGTGCTGATCCTGGAGGAGCTGTTCGCATCCACGCATTCCAGCTGGCTGGCGACCGCGGTGTCGGTCGCGTTCCCGATCTCGGACGTCGTCATGATCACGCTGGCGGTGTTGACGGTCAGTTCGACGGTACCGGGCAAACGCCAGGCCATCGTCCTGGTGTGCACGGGGCTGATCATCGTCGCAGTGGCCGATAGCATCTGGATATACGTTCTGGCCCAATCGAATTCGACCAGTCCGGTGGCTGTCGTCGGCTGGGCCGCGGGCTTGGTGTTGTTCAGTGCCGGCGGGCTGATCGATGCGCGCAAACCGCCGTCGGCGACGGGGCGGAAACGGCAGGCCCTGGCCGATCCATTGCTCTGGCTCCCCTATTCGCCGATGGTGGCCGCAGTGGTCGTCGGGCTCATCGACCTCTGGCCGGTGACCAACGACAAGCCGGTACTGATCGCCGCGTCGGTACTCGTGATGACGGCACTGGTCCGGCAGCTGATCGTGCTGATCCAGAATCGGCGGCTGTTGTTCGACCTCGCCGACCAGACCCGGCGCGATCCGTTGACGGGGCTGGGCAACCGGCTGATGTTCAACGACCACCTCGATGCGGCCATCCGGTCACGTGGAGACGACCGGGTTCCCATCGCCGTGCTCGCACTCGACCTCGACGACTTCAAGATGGTGAACGACAACCTCGGGCACCCGAGCGGCGACGAGCTGTTGATCGACGTCGCGAGTCGGCTCAAGAACACGGTGCCGGCCGAGCACACCGTGGCCCGGCTCGGCGGCGACGAATTCGCCGTTCTCATCCGGTCGGCACCGAATGCGGCAACCACCATCGCCGAGCGGATCATCGAGGCCTTCGACGCACCGTTCTCGCTCGACAGCGAGAAGGTCTTCATCCACCCGAGTGTCGGGTTGGCGATCACCCCCGCCGACGAACCAGACGTCACCGCTGACGATCTGATGCAGCAGGCCGACATCGCGCTGTACGCCGCCAAGCGGACCGGCATCGGCGGCGTACAGACCTTCTCCGCGGACATGCGCCAGGTCTCGCGGCTGGACCTGCCGCAGCGGTGGAGCGACAGCGGTCGGATCCAGCCGCCCGCCCAAGCCGGTGTGCAACTGCTCGGGCAACTGCGCCGTGCCATCGGCGACTCCGAGTTGAAGTTGGTGTATCAGCCCAAAGTGCTGCTGGCCACCGGCGAAATCGTCGGTGTGGAGGCGTTGCTCCGCTGGCCCCATCCCGAGCTCGGCCTGCTGACCCCGTCCGAGTTTCTGCCGTTGATCCGGCGTAACGGCCTGATCGGCTCGGTTACCGACACGGTGCTCAAGCAAGCGGTCCTGGACGCCTCGACCTGGTTCGGGACGGGATATCGCAATGTGCCGGTCGCCATCAACCTCTTCGCGCAGTCGCTGACCGACGTCGATCTGGCCGATCGCATAGGGACCATCCTCGCCGAGCACTCACTGCCACCGAGCGCCCTCACCGTGGAGATCACCGAGCAGATGCTGCTGTCGAACATGAGCCGGACGGAGGTGGTCATCGATCGGCTCCGGAAGTCGGGTCTGCGGGTGTCGATCGACGACTTCGGGTCCGGCTACTCGACCACGAGTTACCTGCGCGACCTGCCGGTCGATGAACTCAAACTCGACCGCGAGTTCGTGCTGCCGATGACGCACAATCCCCGCGCCGCCGCCATCGTTCGATCGGTGATCAACCTGACCCACGCCCTGAACATCGCGAGCGTCGCCGAAGGAGTCGAAGACGCCGCGACCGCCGAGCAGCTCTCGGCGTACGGGTGCGATATCGGCCAGGGCTACTACTTCGCCAAACCGATGTTCGCCGAATCGCTGCGGCCCCTGATCGAATCGCGGAATCCGCTGCGGCGCTGAGCCGGTCAGAAGTCGCCGGCGGTGCGGCGCAGGGTCTCGATCGCATCGACCAGCGCCGCGGACTGTTCGTCGGACATCCCGACGTCAGCGAACACCTCCTTGTTGAGGGTCACCGTGGCGTCCTCGACCGTCGAGCGGCCCACCTCGGTCAACCGCACCAGGGTGGTCCGCCCGTCGGTGGGGTGCGGCACCCGCTCGACGAGACCATCGGCCTCGAGCCGCCGGATGGCATGGGTGACGCTCGTGACGTGCACCTGCAGCCGGTCGGACGCCTTGGTGATCGGCAGCGCGCCACTACCGCTGAACGCCAGCAGCCGCAGCAATTCGTAGCGGGAAAAGCTCAGGTCATAGGGCCGCAGCGCAGTCTCCACGCGCGCCAGCAGAATCTGGTGGGCCCGCATCACCGACGTCACCGCGACCATGCCGTCGGCGACGTCGCCCCAGCCGGCCCGCTCCCAGTTGGCCCGGGCCCGGGCGATGGGGTCACTGCTCACCGCTCATTCATACCGCACCGGACCCCTCGGCCGATGCAGTCAGGCCCCGACGCCCGTCCCGTCCACCGCCTTACGGATGGCCGCCAGCACCGCGCGCGACGACCTGCGGTCCCCGACGGTGATCCGGACGCCGCCGTCGGCGTAGCTGCGCACCCGCGGGCCGTCGTCGCCGAACTCCCAGGCCCGCGCCCCGCTCGGCAGATAGACGAAGTTGGCGTGACTGTCGGTGCAGTACACGCCCATCGAGCGCAGCCGTGCCCGCAGAAACGCCCCTTCCGAGGCGATCATCCGGATACGTTGCCGCAGTTGATCTTCCGCATCGTAGGACGCGGCGACGGCCACCAGGCCGGTGATCCCGATCCCGAACGGCAGCTGCATACCCCACAGGTCGCGGGCGAGCGACGGCGCACACACGCCGTAGCCGATGCGCAGGCCGGCCAGTCCGTAGGCCTTCGAAAAGGTGCGCACCACAACCAGATTGGGATACCGCACCACGAGCGACGGGATGTCCAGGCACAGCTCGGGGGCCAGGAATTCGACGTACGCCTCGTCCAGCAGGACGACGGTGCCCGACGGCACCCGGTCCAGGAACCGGTACAGGTCGGCGGCCGACTCGACCGTCCCGGTCGGGTTGTGCGGACGGCAGATCACCACCACGCGGGCCCGCGCCGCGGCCGCCGCCATGGCGTCGAGGTCATGGTGACCGTGCCGGTCCAGCGGCACGGTCACCGACCGCAGTCGCGCCATCTGCGCGAAGATCGGGTAGCCGTCGAAGGTCGGTGACGCCGTCACCAGCACATCGCCGGGGTGCGTGACGGCCTGCAGCACCTGCAGGATGACGCCCGTGGCGCCCGCACCGACGAGCACCTGGTCATCGGCGACGCCGACGTGTCCGGCGATCAGCGACCGCAGCCGCTGCGGCAGGAACTCCGGATACCGGTTCACCACACCGATCGACGCGGTGAGCGCGGCCCGCACCGCAGGCAGTGGCGGGAACGGATTCTCGTTGAGCGCCAACGCCAGCGGGTCGTCCGCGGCGGGTAGCGAACCGACCGCATCGGCCAACGCGCACGTGGGCGTCATCGCTGTCCGCCCCAGCGCACGGCGGCCGCACCGGCGAAGTCACCGGCGTGCGCGAAGGCCGCCATCATCACGACGTCACCCTCGCCGACCTGTCCGTCGGTGATCGCCCGGTCCAGGTTGACGGGCACGCCGGCGGCGAACAGGTTGCCGCACTCGTCGAACGTGTCGCGGTGCTTCGACTCGGGCAGTTCCAGGGCCTCGCGCCAGTTCCGCAGGAACACGCGGTTCGGCTGATTGGTGACCAGCAGGCCGATGTCCTTGGGCGCCAGCCCGATCCGGTCGCACACCGCGTACGCCACCTCGGGCACCTGACGGTTGCCCCGGGCCAGCACTTTGGTGATCTTGCTCTCGGTGAAGCCGATGCAGCCCTCGCCGGGCCCGGCCTGCCACCATTTGCGCGGCGGGTCGACCGACATCGTCATGTCACCGGCGTATTCGCCGTAGGTGCGGCATTCGACGTCGAGGATCGGCGAAACATCAGAGGCCGCAACGAGTCCCACCGCGGCACCGTCACCGGGTACCGACGCCTGCGCCTTGGGTCGAATGGTGACCTGGTCGAAGACCTGGCCCGCCGCGTTCTGCGCCACCGCCACCAACGCGGTACGCCCCTCCCCGGAGGCGATCAACTGCTTGGCCAGCTTGAGGCCCAGGATGAAGGCCGCGCACCCGCCGTTGTGCAGGTCGATCACCCAGTTCGGCTTCATGCCAAGCCGATTGGCCATACCGCCACCGCCGCCGTAGAACGGCATGTCGGGCAACTGGGTGTGGGTGATCAGGATGTCGACGTCGGCGAGGGCGTCGGAGCCGTGCCGGTCGACGAGGCCCGCCGCCGCCCGCTCGACCATGTCGATGGCCGTCTCGTCGGGTGCCACGTGGTGGCGGAACTTCGGCGCCCGGAACATCAGGTTGTCCCGCAGGTCGTCGGAATCGGCGTACTGCGCGTAGTAGTCGGCGCTGATCGGCTCGCCCGGAAGATAGGTCGAGACGTCAAGAAGGCTGACAGCTGGTTGGCTCATGCGTCGCTCACTTCATCCAGGCCGGGGTGATCGGCAGACCGTTGCGGTGCCGGTATTCGGCAATCGCCTTGAGGTTGTCCAATTCCAGGCGGTGTCCCGCCCCGAACATGTCCCAGAAGTCCCCGACCCACACGGGTCGCTGTGCGGGCGCGGTCTCCGGGTAGGGGTTGTTGTCGTAGAACGGGTGGTGGCAGTTGGTCCACAGCACCACCGAACCCGGCTTGTTGAGCACGACCTGGGCGTCGACGACGCGCATCAGGTAGATCATCCAGAGGTGCCGGCCCTGGTCCCAGGCACAGTGGTAGTCGACGGTCATCGCCTCGCGGTTCGCCACTGTGCGCGTGTAGATTTCGGTCTCCGAGCCCAGCCGGTCGTAGGCCAGCCAGAGGCCCGGTTCCTCGGTCTCGGTGAATCCGCGCAGACTGTAGGTCCACTCCTCGAGGCTGCGGGTGTCCGCCAGGTACTCGAACAGTTCCTCCGGCGGGCAGTCGATGTAGTCGTTGACGGTGCAGTAGCCACCGAAGACGACGTCGTGCGGGTATACCGACCGCATCATCTCCATGATGATGGGCGTGGCCTTTTCCCGCGGCGCGTTCTCGATGCGGGTCACGCCGTCGATGGGTAGGGCGATGTCTTCAAGCGCGGGCAGCGACATGCTGGGAGCTCTCTTTCTGCGTCTGTTGTGTGGCGGTATCGAGAAATGGTGCGAACGTGGGGATTTCGTCGGCGGAGCATTCGACGCTGACGACCGATGGCCCGTGCCGGCTGAGCGCTTCGCTCAGCGCGCCGGCCAGCTGCGGCAGCTCGGTGACGTCCGTCGCGTGCAGGCCGGGGAACATCGCGGCCAGGCCGGCGCCCAGCCGGGCCGGGGTGAAGCGGTTGTAGCTGTAGCGGTCGCCGTAGAACAACTGTTCGCGGGTGACGCACATGGCGTGGGCGTTGTTGTTGAACAACACGAAGGTGATCGGGAGCCGGTACTCCAACGCCGTGTGCAGCTCCATGCCGTGCATGAAGAACGAGCCGTCGCCGGCCACCACCACGGTCCGGTATTGCGGCCCAGCGGTTTTCGCCCGCGCGAAGCACATGCCGATGCCGGCGCCGAAGCTGTATCCCATGCCGCCCATCCCGAGCGCCACCACGAAGCGGCCGGACCGGCGCACCGGCAGCCCGTGCACCGTCGAGGCACCGGTGTTGCCGGCGTCGACGACGATGTCGGCGCCGTCGGGCAGCAGTTCGTCGAGCAGGGCGACGGTGTCGCGGTACCGGATGCCGGGGCCGTCGTGCGGCGGCGGCTGAAGTTCGGTGTGCGGCAGCGGGTCGAGGACCCGTAGCCCGTGGGGCCGGCCGGCTCCGGTCAACGATCGGGTCAGCGCCGTCAGCGATGCCCGCAGGTTGGTCGAATTCACGTGTGTGCTCGGCACATACGGACGTTCCGCGCCGAGCGAGACCGTCTGCACCCCGGCCAGCGCGCTGTCGAGGCCGGCGCGCGCCGTCACCGCCAGGCGCGTCCCGATCACCAGACACACCGCGCTGCGGGAGATCGCGTCGACGACCCGCGGATGGCCCATCACGCCGGTGACGCCCAGCCATGACGACTGCCCCAGCCCGGGTGAGCCGCTGACGTCCTTGCCGTCAGGCACCGTGGCGACCCAGGCCCGCAGCACCGAGCGCAATTCCTCGAGCTCACGGCGGGCGTCGTCGCGGGCCACCTGCTCGCCGGCGATGATCGTGACCGGCCCCAGCGCCCGGCGCAGCACCTCGGCGATGGGACCCGGGTCTGCCAGCAACGAATCCTGCACAGCAGCAACCGGATTGACCACATCGATCATCGCCTCCTGGACGTCCTTCGGCAGCAGCAGTACCGCCGGGCCACCACCGGCCGCCGCGGTCAGCGCCTCCGCCAGCGCCGGCACGATGTCCTCCGGCTCCGTCACGCGACGGCAGTACACCGACACCGCCGAGAACAACGCCACCGCGTCCAGCGATCCGGACCGGCCACTGGTGTCCTGGAAGCTGCCGCGGCCGTCCATGCCGGTCGGCGCCTGCCCCACCAGAGCCAGCACCGGCACTCGGCTGGCCAGTGATTCACCCAGTCCCGCAACAAGATTCAGCGATCCGCCGCCCGACGTCGCGGCCACCACCCCGATCCGGGACACCGCACGGCTGTAGCCGTCGGCCATGGTGGCCGCGGAGAACTCATGCTTGGCCAGGATCGCGGTGACGTTGTCCGCGAGGAACGCCGCGTCGAACAGGTCCTCGATATTGGCCCCGTCGACACCGAAGAAATACTCGACGCCCGACGCCGCAAGTTGCGTGATGATGTGGTCCACCACCCGATGCCTGCTGACCATCTGCCACCTGCTTCCGCTCGTCTAACCACAGACACGAGGCGGATGGGCGAATGGTTCAACGCCGGTGGAAATTTTTAGAGATTGCGCTCCAGCAAAACCTTGCCGCTGTCGGCGGAAACCAGTTGTACCGCAGCAATTTCCGAAACCTGCATCGGCGTGTTACCACTCGGCAACGCGGTGGCACCGGACATGCCGAACCACGTGGCGATCTGGTTACGGCTGCCATCGCGGCCCACCACCACCATACCCAGATTGGTCGGTGGCGCGGCAGGTCCGCTGGACCAGTCGCCGTAGCTGCAGGCCATGTCGATCCGCGTGCCCCAGCCGAAGCTGCTCAGCGCGATGGTGGCGTTGAACGGTGTGGGTGCCACGTGCTCCATGGGCAGCTGCGCGACCTGCTCCTGGCTCTGGCCCCCGCCGAAGAACTCGGGCCGGACGACGGCCACCGCACCGACGGCCAGTACCGCCGCGGCCAGGCCGGCCACCGCCGTCGTCACCCAGCGGGTCCGGCGCCGGCGCCAGCGCACCTTGGCCAGTATCGAGTCGAGCACCTCGGGCCGCAACGGCGGTTCGGGCTGCTCGGCGCCGATCTCCTGCACGTCGGCCAAATCCAGTAGACCCAACAGGGCCGGCATACCGCTGAGCTCACCGACCGCGTCGCGGCACCGGGAGCAGGTCTGTAGGTGCGCTTCGTACTCACGGCGTTCGGCGCTGGACAGCGAACCCAGCACGTACGCGGCGTCCCAGGTTGCGTACCGGTCGCCGTCAAAGGGTCCGAGAGGTTCGACAATGTGCATGCTCACCGGGTAACCCCCATTTCCTGCAGATTCAGGCGCAGCGCCCGGACCGCATAATGCAGCCTCGATTTCACCGTGCCCTCGGCGATCTGAAGCTCCGCCGCGATCTGGGCGACGCTCAACTGCCGGTAGTACGCGCGCTCGATCACGGCGCGATGGTCGACGGAGAGCTGGCTCAGGGCACCCCCGAGCAACATCCGATCCAGGGCGGTATCCACCTCGTTGGTGGCGGCCGGGTCCGTCCGGTCCTCGGCCTCCACGACCTCCGACGACGTGGTTTCGTGCCGGCGCCGAGCACTGCGCTGCTCATCGATGATGAGGTTGCGCGCGACGGTGTAGAGCCAGGCCCGCGGGGACTGGTTGGCGTCGGACACGACGTCGGGGTGGCGCCACGCCCGCAGCAACGTCTCCTGCACCACGTCCTCGGCACGCGCCGAGTCCTGTGTCAGACGCAGGGCATAGCGCCAAAGGGCGCCTGCGTGCTCGTCGTAAAGCACCCGCATCATGGCGGCCTCCGGATCGCTCATGCACCAACCTCCGTCATTGACACGAGATCAGGGGCGATCCGGTTCACCGGATCAGTCGCGTAGCAGCGTCAAGATTCGGGGTCCGTCCTCGGTGACAGCAACGGTGTGTTCCCAGTGTGCGGCACGCGAGCCGTCCTTGGTGACAACTGTCCACTCGTCTTCGAGAATGACCGTCTTCGAGGTACCCAACGTCAGCATCGGCTCGATGGCCAGCACCGAACCGGGCTCGAGGAACGGGCCCCGGCCAGGAGATCCCTCGTTGGGCAGGAACGGGTCCATGTGCATCTCTTGACCGATGCCGTGCCCGCCGTAGCCTGCGACGATGCCGAACTTGCGGTCGTAACGGGCGGACGCCGCGTGGGTCCCCCGCTCGATGGCGTGCGAGACGTCGGTCAGCCGGTTACCGGGGACCATGGCGGCGATGCCGGCCTCCATGGACTCGCGGGTGGCGTCGGACAGCTTCTGGTCGGCGTCGATCAGCGGACCGACACCGAACGTCACGGCCGAGTCGCCGTGCCAGTTGTCCAGAATGGCGCCGCAGTCGATCGAGACCAGGTCACCGCTGACGAGCACCTCGTCGGCAGTCGGAATCCCGTGCACCACGCGGTCGTTGACCGACGCGCAGATGGTCGCCGGGAAGCCGTGATAGCCCAGGAACGACGGGATGCCGCCACCATCGCGGATGACGGACTCGGCGATCTGGTCCAGCTCGAGAGTGGACATCCCGGGCGCGGCGGCGTCACGAACCGCTTTCAGCGCTGCCGCCACCAGCGAACCGGCAGCCGCCATCGCGTCCAGTTCGCCGGGTGTCCGCTGCGGGACGACCTTGCGGCCGCGTCGGGGAAGACCAATCATCGATGACTACTTCAGCCGGATCGGCGGATTCAGCTGCCGAGCGCCTGCAGGGCGCGGGCGAAGACCTCGTCCAGGCTGCCGACGGCGTCGACCGAGACGAGTTCGTCCCGGTAGTAGTCCAGCAGCGGGGCGGTCTCGTCCCGGTACACCTTCATACGGTTGAGGATGACCTCTTCGGTGTCGTCGGCGCGGCCGCGGCTCTTCAACCGGGTCAGCAGCTCGGACTCCGACACGCGGAACTCCAGCACGGCGTCCAGCTTCAGGTTGCGCTTGGCCAGCATCTCCTTGAGCGCGACGGCCTGCTCGACCGAGCGGGGGAAGCCGTCGAGGATGAACCCGTCGGCAGTGTCGTCGGCGTCGAGACGGTCGTCGACCAGCGCGTTGGTCAGCTCGGCCGGGACCAGGTCGCCGGCGTCGAGGTACTTCTTGGCCTCGACACCGAGCGGGGTGCCCTTGCTGATGTTGCTACGAAACAGATCACCCGTGGAGATCTGCGGGATGCCGAACTTCTCGGCCAGCTTCTCGGCCTGAGTGCCCTTACCTGCTCCCGGCGGTCCCAGCAGAACCATTCTCATTTGAGGAACCCTTCGTAGTTGCGCTGCATCAGCTGGCTCTCGATTTGCTTCACCGTGTCCAGACCCACGCCGATCATGATCAGCACGGCCGTGCCACCGAATGGCAGGTTCTGCGCGCTGCTGCCGCCGCTCTGCAGGAACAGATTAGGCAATACCGCGATCAAACCGAGGTAAATCGAGCCCGGCAGGGTGATCCGGCTCAGGACGTACCGCAGGTAGTCCGCCGTCGGCTTGCCCGGCCGGATGCCCGGGATGAAGCCACCGAACTTCTTCATCTCGTCCGCCCGCTCATCGGGGTTGAACGTGATGGACACGTAGAAGTACGTGAAGAAGATGATCAGACCGAAGTAGATCGCGATGTAGACCGGGTCGGCCGGGTTGGTCAGGTACTTGGCGACAGCCTTGGACCACCAGCCGTTGGACGCGTTCGGGTCGCCGGCGGTGACCAGCTGGGTGATCAGGTGCGGGATGTAGATCAGCGACGACGCGAAGATGACGGGGATGACGCCGGCCTGGTTGACCTTCAGGGGCAGGTAGGTCGAGGTACCGCCGTACATCCGGCGGCCCACCATGCGCTTGGCGTACTGCACCGGGATACGGCGCTGGCCCTGCTCGACGAAGACGACACCGACGATGATGATCAGCGTTGCGGCCACGACGGAGGCGAACACGACGCCGCCGCGGCTCTCCAGGATGGACTGGCCTTCGGACGGGATGCGGGCGGCGATGCCGGCGAAGATCATCAGCGACATGCCGTTGCCGATGCCGCGCTCGGTCACGAGCTCGCCCATCCACATGACCAGGGCGGCGCCCGCGGTCATGACCAGCACGATCACGACGAGGGTGAAGATGCTCTGGTCCTGGATGATGTTCAGGGTGCAGCCCTGCAGCAGGTTGCCGCTGGCGGCCATCGCGACGATCGAGGTGCCCTGCAGAACCGCCAGCGCGATCGCGAGATAACGCGTGTACTGCGTCATCTTGGCCTGGCCGGCCTGGCCTTCCTTCTGCAGCTGCTCGAAGCGCGGGATGACCACGACCAGCAGCTGCACGATGATGCTCGCGGTGATGTAGGGCATGACGCCGACCGCCAGCACCGACAGGTGCAGCAGCGCACCGCCGGAGAACAGGTTGATCAGCGAGTAGACCTGCGCAGCGTCACCGCCGCTGACCTGCTCGATGCACTTCTGCACGTTCGGGTAGTTCACCCCGGGGGACGGCAACGCGGCACCGGCCCGATACAGGACGACTACACCCAGCGTGAAGAGGATCTTGCGTCGCAGATCGGCCGTCCGCAGGGACGAGATAAAAGCCGAAAGCACTCTTCCTCCTGCGCAGCCGAGCTCGGGCCGCGGCGTGCTGATGGGGCTGGTCAGGTCCAGCGTTTGGTTAATTCCGTGCGCGACCACAGCAGGTACCCGACCTGCCTGGACGCGCCGTCAAATCAGTCTCCGAGAATAACAGTTGCGGTCCCCGCGACCTGCATCCGCTCGGCGCCGGACCCTTCCTACCCAGCCCGGACACCTCGAAACGTGCCGCCACCCGGCATTTCTGCCGCGTTCAGGAACGGCGCGTACAGTCGCCGACAGGTTGTTACATGAGCTAACTACCGACCCGTTCACCGGGTGACCGACGACAGGAACGACGCGATGGCACGCACTGACAACGACACGTGGGACCTGGCATCGAGCGTAGGAGCGACCGCGACTCTGGTCGCCGCGGCCCGCGCTCTCGCCACCAATTCCGAAGACCCGATCATCGACGACCCGTTCGCCGCTCCCCTGGTCCGCGCCGTCGGGGTCGAGTTCTTCACCAAGCTGGTCGACGGCGCCGCCGATCCCGACCAGTCCAGCGCCGGCTACGGCCCGACCATGGCGCAGCTGACCAACGGCATGGCGGCGCGCACCCGATTCTTCGACGACTTCTTCCGGGACGCCGGCAAGGCCGGTATCCGGCAGGCCGTCATCCTGGCGGCGGGCCTCGACTCGCGCGCCTACCGCCTGGTGTGGCCGGCGGGCACCGTCGTCTACGAGATCGACCAGCCCGACGTCATCGAGTTCAAGTCCAAGACCCTGTCGGATCTGGACGCGGCACCGACCACCGAACGGCGCACGGTGGCGATCGACCTGCGCGAGGACTGGCCGGCCGCACTGCGCGCCGCCGGTCTGGACCCCACCAAGCCCACCGCGTGGATCGCCGAGGGACTGTTCGGCTACCTGCCGCCCGAAGCGCAGGACCGGTTGCTCGACCAGATTTCCGAACTGTCCGCTCCCGGTAGCCGCATGGGCGCCGAAGGCGTGCCGGCCACGCCGGACCTCGACGAGGACGCCGTGCGCGAGCGCATGAAGGCCGCATCGGAGCACTGGCGCGATCAAGGCTTCGATCTCGACTTCAGCGATCTGGTCTACCTCGGCGACCGCGCCGACGTGGACACCTACCTGCAGGGTCACGGCTGGCAGACCACCGCCGTCACCTCCAACGAACTGCTGGTCCGCAACGGCCTGCCGGCCGTCGAGGCCGACCCGAACGGCCAGCCCTCCATGGGCGAGGTCAACTACGTCACCGCAGTGCGCTGATCCTCATCTATCCCTACCGACGGACAGGACCAACCCGATGACCCGCACCGACAGCGACACCTGGGATCTGGCCTCGAGCGTGGGCGCCACCGCCACGATGGTGGCGACCGCCCGCGCCCTGGCGACGAAGGAAGCGGAGCCGCTCATCCGCGATCCGTACGCCGACCCGCTGGTGCGGGCCGTCGGGGTCGAGTTCTTCATCAAGCTGCTCGACGGGCAGATCGATCTCACCGGTGAGGTCGGGACGGCCGCCGCCATGATGACCAACCTGATGGCGGTCCGGACGAAGTTCTTCGACGACTTCTTCACTTCCGCCACCGCTGCCGGCATCCGGCAGGCCGTCATCCTGGCGGCGGGCCTCGACTCGCGCGCCTACCGGCTGGACTGGCCGGCCGGCACCGTCGTCTACGAGATCGACCAGCCCGAGGTGATCGCCGCCAAGACCGGGACCATGGCGCAGATCGGCGCCACACCGACGTGCGAACGCCGCACCGTCGCGATCGACCTGCGCGAGGACTGGCCGGCCGCGCTGCGCGCCACCGGGTTCGACCCTGCGGCGCCGACGGCCTGGATCGCCGAGGGGCTGCTGATCTATCTGCCGCCCGAGGCGCAGGACAAGCTGTTCGACAACATCACCGCGCTGTCGGCGCCCGGCAGTCGCCTGGCCACCGAATTCCACACCGACCACGGCGCCGGCATGCGTGAGCGCGGCGCGGCCATGAGCGAGCGGTGGCGCGGCGCGGGCCTCGACCTCAACCTGACCGACCTCTGGTACCAGGGCGAGCGCACCTCGGTGGTCGAGCACCTCGATGCCAGTGGCTGGAATACCACGGCCCGCCCTCGCCTTGAAGTTTTCGCCGAGTACGGCCGTCCCCTCGCCGAGACCGAAGACACGGCGGCACTGCGTAATTCACTGTCCGTGACGGCCATCAAGAACTAGGAGTTGGACCCACATGACACGAACTGACGGAGATTCCTGGGACCTGGCCTCGAGCGTCGGGGCCACCGCGACCATGGTCGCGGGGCAGCGTGCCATCGCCCACCGCGAGCAGCTGATCGACGACCCGTACGCCGAGCCGCTGGTGCGGGCCGTCGGGCTGGACTTCTTCACCAAGGCGCTCGACGGCGAGATCGACCTGAGCGACGTCAACCCGGCCTTCACCCCGCGACGCGCGGCCGAAGGGATGACGGTCCGCACCCGCTGGTTTGACCAGCTGTTCCTCGACGCGGCCGCCACCGGCGTACGGCAGGCCGTGATCCTGGCCGCCGGTCTGGACGCGCGCGCCTACCGGCTGCCGTGGCCCGAGGGCACCGTCGTCTTCGAGGTGGACCAGCCCGAGGTCATTGAGTTCAAGTCGACGACGCTCGCGAGCCTCGGCGCCGCCCCCACCGCGACCCGGCGCACCGTCGCCGTCGACCTGCGCGACGACTGGATGCAGGCGCTGCGGGACAACGGTTTCGACCCCGAGGCGCCCACCGCGTGGATCGCCGAAGGGCTGCTCATCTACCTGCCACCGGAGGCCCAGGACCGGCTGTTCGACAACATCACCGCACTGTCGGCGCCCGGCAGCTTCGTGGCCACCGAGCAGGTCGGCGATCTGAGCTCCGCGTTCGACGACGAGCGCATGCAGCAGATGCGCGACCGGATGAAGGCCCTCGGTTCGAACATCGAGATGGCCGACCTCATCTACGAGGGCGACCGCAACCACGTCACCGATTACCTGACGAGCCTCGGCTGGGACGTCACCGCGCGGTCGGTCGAAGAGGCACACGCCGACAACGGTTTCCAGTACCCGGACGACGAACTGTCCCGGGCCTGGACCCAGCTGAAATACGTCCGCGCAGTCCTGAACCGGAAGGCTTGACCGCGATGGCCCGGACACACGGAGACAGCTGGGACCTGGCCTCGAGCGTGGGCGCGACGGCCACGCTGGTCGCGACGGGGCGGGCGATCGCCAGCACCCACGAACACGGTTTGATCGACGATCCGTTCGCGGCGCCGCTGGTGCGTGCCGTCGGGATCGAGGCGTTCACCAAGATGGTCGACGGCGAACTGGACCTGGCCGTCCTCGACGCCGTCGCCCCGGATGCGGCGGCGCGGGCGCGCGCCAACATCGACGAAATGGCCGTGCGCACAAGGTTTTTCGACGACTACTTCATGGCCGCCGTAGGCGGCGATTCGGCGGGGGTCGCCGCGTCCTCGGAAATCCGGCAGGCGGTGATCCTGGCCTCCGGGCTGGACGCGCGCGCCTACCGGCTGGCGTGGCCCGAGGGCACGGTGGTCTACGAGATCGACCAGCCCGAGGTCATCGAGTTCAAGACCCGGACCCTGGCCGGCCTCGGCGCCGAGCCGACGGCCGAACGCCGGACCGTCCCCATCGATCTGCGTGAGGATTGGCCGGCGGCGCTGCGGGCGGCGGGCTTCGACCCGAGCCGGCCGACGGCGTGGTTGGCCGAAGGCCTGCTCATCTACCTGCCGCCGGAGGCCCAGGACAAGCTGTTCGACAACATTCACGAGCTCAGTGCCCCCGGCAGCGCCGTGGCCACCGAATTCGTGCCGGGCCTCAAGGCTTTCGACGCCGACAAGGCGCGCGAGGCCGCCGCGGGATTCCAGCAGCTCGGCTTGAACATGGATATGCCGTCGCTGGTCTACCACGGCGAAAGGCACTCGGCCGCAGACTATCTGGCGGCCAAGGGCTGGCAGACGACCGGCATCGGCCGGGTGGATCTGCATGCCCGGCACGGCCTGACGGCAACGGTCCTCGGCGACGACGACCCGATGCGCGAGATCATCTACATCAGCGGCACTCTCGGCTGAGCGGCTAAAAGCGGTAATCCCCCAGCCAGAGGGCGGTGACCCCGGTCATCGACCGCTCGGCCTGGCCGAGGGCACCGACCAGTGACCGGCCGAGCAGCGCCGCGACCGCCTCCGGCAACGATGCCGCGGCCGGCTGCGACGAGGCCTTGGGCCGGACATGATCCAGCAGTGACGAACCCGGGTAGTTGACGACCTTGGCGGTCGCGTCGGGATCGAGCCCGGCCAGCACCTTGGCCCGGCGGACGGCGGTCCGCAGCCCACCGAGTTCGTCGACCAGGCCGCGTTCCAGCGCGTCGGCTCCGGTCCAGATGCGGCCGCGGGCCACCTGCTCGACGGCTTCGACCGGCAGGTTGCGGCCGTCGGCGACGCGCTCCACGAAGTCGGTGTAGAAGAGGTCCGCCTCGGCCACCACGTGCGCGTGCTGCGCTTCGGTGAACGGCTGGTTCGCCGACCAGGCGTCGGCATTCTCGTTGGTACGCACGGCATCCGAGCCGACACCGAGCCGTTCCTTGAGGCCCCTGGTGACGAGCTTGCCCGTCACCACGCCGATGGATCCGGTGATGGTGCCGGCGTTGGCGACGATGTGGTCGGCCGCCATCGACACGTAGTAGCCGCCCGACGCGGCGACCGCGCCCATCGACGCGACGACCGGCTTGCCCGCTTCGCGTAGCCGCGCCACCTCGCGCCAGATGGTCTCCGAACCCGTGACCGCACCTCCCGGACTGTCCACGCGGAGCACAACGGCTGCGACGTCGTCGTCCGCGGCGGCCTCCCGCAGCGCCGCGGCGATGGTGTCGCCGCCGACGCTCGACGGTCCCGGCGGGAAGGCGCTCGGGCCGCCGCGGCCGCTGACGATTGGCCCGGCCATGGTGACGACGGCGATGGTCGGCTTGTGCTTGATGCCTGGCAGCGGCGGCACCTCGGGCAGCGTGTGTCCCGCGGTGGCCTTGGCGTACCGGGACAGGAACAGCCGCGGCGGCGCGTCCTTGCCGTCGGCTTCCGCTGCGCCACCGGTCAATTCGGCAACCCGGGCATACGCCTCGTCGCGGAAACCGATACGGTCGACCAGCTTGGCGGCGACCGCCTCGTCGCGCAGCAGCGGTGCCCGGTCGACGAGCACGTCGAGTTCGTCGGCGTCGACGCCGCGGGATTCGGCGATGGCGGTCAGCACCTGGGCGTGCAGGCTCTCGATGAGCCGGCCGTCGGCCTCGCGGTGCGGCTCGGTGTAGCGGTCCTGCGTGAACATGTTGGCCGCCGACTTGTACTCCCCGCGCGCGACGAACTGCGCCTCGATGCCGGCCTTGTCGAACGCGTCGCGCAGGAACAGCGCGTTGGTCGCGAAACCCACCAGCCCGACGGTGCCCGAGGGCTGCATCCACACTTCCCGGAACGCCGACGCCAGGTAGTAGGACATGGTGCCCGGATAGGTCTCGGCCCAGGCGATCGACGGCTTGACGGCGCTGAACGCGGCGATGGCGTCACGCAGCTCCTGCACGGGACCGGCTGCAGCAGCGGGCAATTGAACCCGGGCGATCAGTCCGGCCACCCGCTTGTCGTCGGCCGCGCGGTGGATGGCTGCCACGGCGTCACGCAGCACGAGAGGCCGCGCGTTGCCCATGACGAAGGCGATCGGGTCGAAGCCGGCGGTCTCGGGCGGCACGGCCTGCAGGTCGAGTTCCAGTACGCAGCCGTTGGGTACGCCGTGGTGACGCGCGGTGTCGACTTTGCGGACAAGGGCACGCAACTCATCGGGGCCGGGAAGACCGGGCAGGCTGGGCCGGAAAGCAAACATGCTCCGAGCGTACCGATTCACCGGCGAGTGCCGAGCAGACGCAAAACTGTCCATTTCGTGCCCGGTTTCGACAGTTTTCCGCGTGCTCGCGGGTGATGATCGACCCCATGGTGCTGAAGGTCTCTGTCTCTCCCGATCTGGTCCACGGCGATGCCGACGATGGCTACGGCAAGGTCGCCGACGCGTTCCGGGCCAACTTCGCGGCCGGCGGCGAGGTCGGCGCCGCGTTGTGCGTCTACCGTGACGGCCGCAAGGTCGTCGACATGTGGGGCGGCTACCGCGACGGGATCAGCCGGGCGCCGTGGCAGGCCGACACCATGGTCAACATGTTCTCGTCGACGAAAGGTGTTGCCGCCCTTGCTGTCGCGCACGCGGTGTCGAAAGGGCTCTTCGACTACGACGAGCGGGTCAGCACGTACTGGCCCGAGTTCGCCGCGCAGGACAAAGGCGACGTCACCGTCCGTCAGCTGCTGGCCCACCAGGCCGGGCTGTGCGTCCTGACCCCCAATCCCCTGCTGTCCGACATCGCCGACCCGGTGCGGCTGTCCGCCATCCTCGCGGCACAGAAACCCGCGTGGAAGCCGGGCACCCGGCACGGCTACCACGCCATCACGATCGGCTGGTACGAGTCCGAGCTGATCCGTCGAACCGACGGCCGTACGCTCGGCCGTTATCTCGCCGAGGAGATCACCGGGCCGTCGGGTCTCGACCTGTACATCGGCCTGCCGGACTCGGTCGACCGCAACCGGATTGCCACGCTGCACCATTGGCAGCGATACGAGTCGCTGCGGCACCTCGACGTCATGCCGGCCGGGTTCCTGATCGGCAGCCTCAACCCGCGCGGGCTGCTGGCCAGGACGGCCGCGATCCCCGCCGACATCGACCCCTACGCCGGCGACTACAACACCGACAAGGTGCGCCGCGTCGAGATTCCGTCGGCCAACGGCACCGGGACGGCCCGCGCCCTGGCCGGCCTCTACGGCGCCGCGGCGACCGGCGGCAGCGAAATAGGTTTCACCCCAGAGACTTTCGATGCGTTGATCGCACCGCCCCACAACCCGTCAGGCGGCACCCGGGACAAGGTGATGCACGCCGAGATCGCCTACGCGCTGGGCTTCTGCAAGCCCATCCCGACGTTCGCCTTCGGCTCCTCCGGAAAGGCATTCGGCACGCCCGGCTTCGGTGGTTCGTTCGGCTTCGCCGACCCCGACACCGGCGTCGGATTCGGCTACGTGATGAACCGGCTCGGCTTCCATCTGGTCAGCGATCCCCGCGAACTCGCGGTGCGCCAGGCCCTCTTCCACGACGTCTTGGGCGCACGGCCGCAGAGCTAGCTGCCGGACCAGGGCCGCCCAAACTGAGCTTGTGTGCCAATTCCGCGACGAACTTGGCACACAAGCTCAGTCTCGGCGGACACAAAAAAGGGAGCCCCGGCCGAAGGCCGAGACTCCCCTTTTGCGAAACAGTTACAGCTCGGTCGCGCTACCACCGGCAGCGGTGATCGCCTCACGGGCGCTACCGCTGAACTTGTTGGCGGTGACGTCGACCTTGACGGCCAGCTTGCCGTCGCCGAGCACCTTGACCAGGGTGTTCTTGCGAACCAGGCCCGCGGCCACCAGCTCGTCCACACCGACGGTGCCGCCCTGCGGGAACGCCTTGGCGAGGTCGCCGACGTTCACCACCGCGTACTCCGTGCGGAAGCGGTTGCGGAAGCCCTTGAGCTTCGGCAGACGCATGTGGATCGGCATCTGGCCACCCTCGAACGTCACGGGGACGTTCTTGCGGGCCTTGGTGCCCTTGGTACCACGACCAGCGGTCTTGCCCTTGGAGCCCTCACCACGACCGACGCGGGTCTTGGCCTTCTTGGACCCCGCGGCCGGCTTGAGGTCGTGCAGCTTGATGACGCTCATTTACGCCTCCTCAACCGTGACGAGGTGGTTGACCACCGCGAGCAGACCACGGGTCTGCGCGTTGTCCTCGCGAACGACGGACTGGCGGATCTTGCGCAATCCCAGCGTCCGCAGGCTCTCGCGCTGCTTCCACCGGGCACCCACGGTGCCACGCACCTGGGTGATCTTCAGTTCAGCCATGATTATGCCGATCCTTCACGCGCTGCCGAGGCGGCGAGCGCTTCTGCCTCACGCCGGGCCCGCAGCATGCCGGCCGGCGCAACATCTTCGATGGGCAGGCCACGACGGGCCGCCACTTCCTCCGGACGCTGCAGCTGCTTCAGCGCGGCAACGGTGGCGTGCACCACGTTGATCGCGTTGTCGCTGCCCAGCGACTTGGCCAGGATGTCGTGCACGCCGGCGCATTCCAGCACCGCGCGAGCCGCACCACCGGCGATCACACCGGTACCCGGGCTGGCCGGGCGCAGCATCACGACACCGGCAGCGGCCTCGCCCTGAACCGGGTGCACGATGGTGCCACCGATCAGCGGGACGCGGAAGAAGCCCTTGCGAGCCTCCTCGACACCCTTGGCGATGGCGGCCGGAACTTCCTTGGCCTTGCCGTAGCCGACGCCCACCATGCCGTGGCCGTCACCGACGATCACCAGCGCGGTGAAGCTGAAGCGCCGACCACCCTTGACCACCTTCGAAACGCGGTTGATGGTGACAACGCGCTCGATGTAGTTGCTCTTCTCACCGCGGTCATCGCCACGGCCACGGCCACCACGGTCGTCGCGACGGCCACGGCCGTCGCGGTCGCCGCGGCCACCACGGTTGTCCTGCGCCGAACCGGCGCCAGCCTGGTCGGCCATCATGCAGTCCTTCCGGTCATCTTCAAGTAAGTCATTAGAACGTCAACCCGCTTTCACGAGCGGCGTCGGCGAGCGCGGCGATCCGGCCGCCGTAGCTGTAGCCACCGCGGTCGAAAACGACCTCGGAGATGCCGGCAGCCTTGGCACGCTCGGCGATCAGCTGACCCACGCGGGTGCTGACGGCCTTCTTGTCACCGTCGACGGCACGCACGTCGGCCTCGATGGACGACGCGGCGGCCAGCGTGGTGCCGGTCAGGTCGTCGATCACCTGGACGTGGATGTGCCGCGAGGAGCGGTTGACCATCAGACGCGGACGCTCGGCGGTGCCGGCGACCTTCTTGCGCAGACGGGCGTGACGACGCAGACGCGCCACCCGACGGGTCTCAGAGATGTTCTGGCCCAACGGCTTACGCTTGTCAGTCTCAGTGTTGGCCATTGCTACTTACCTGTCTTTCCGACCTTGCGGCGGATCTGCTCACCCTCGTAGCGAATGCCCTTGCCCTTGTACGGGTCGGGGCGACGCAGGCGGCGGATGACTGCCGAGATCTGGCCGACTTTCTGCTTGTCGATGCCGGACACCGAGAACTTCGTCGGGGTCTCGACTGCGAACGTGATGCCCTCGGGGGCCTCGATCAGCACCGGGTGGCTGTAGCCGAGCGCGAACTCCAGGTTCGAGCCCTTGGCCTGCACGCGGTAACCGACGCCGAAGATTTCCATCTTGGTGGTGTAGCCCTGCGTCACACCGGTCACCAGGTTGGCGATCAGGGTGCGGGACAGTCCGTGCAGCGAGCGGTTACGACGCTCGTCGTTCGGACGGGTGACCACGACGGCACCTTCGTCGTTGCGCGACACCTCGATGGGCTCGGCAACATCGAGTGCCAGGGTGCCCTTGGGGCCCTTCACGGCGATGTTCTGGCCGTCGATGGTCACATCGACGCCGGCCGGAATGACAACCGGCTGCTTTCCAATACGCGACATGTTCTCTGCCCCCTACCAGACGTAAGCGAGGACTTCGCCGCCCACGCCCTGTCGAGCTGCCTGGCGGTCGGTGAGCAGGCCGGAGGACGTGGAGATGATCGCCACGCCCAGGCCACCCAGAACCCGCGGCAGGTTGGTGGATTTCGCGTACACCCGCAGACCGGGCTTGGACACCCGGCGGAGGCCGGCGATGCTGCGCTCGCGGCTCGGGCCGTACTTGAGGGAAACAACGAGGCTCTTGCCCACGCGGGCGTCCTCGGTGCGGTAGTCGGTGATGTAACCCTCCTTCTTGAGGATCTCGGCGATGTTCGCCTTGATCTTCGAGTGGGGCAGGGTCACCTCGTCGTGGTACGCCGAGTTGGCGTTGCGCAGACGTGTCAAGAAGTCTGCGATCGGATCCGTCATTGTCATGACAGCGTTGATCAACCTTTCTCGCTGCGGTTCCCATGCATCACGCCCGTGTCGGTCCCACCTTGCGGTGGCTCGGCACGTCACATCGTGGGCCTGCTACGAAGTGTTTTCCCTTATCTGACCGAGGTCGGTCAGGGGTCGTGCATCAGTAGTGCAATCCAGTTTCAGAAGGCACATACCGATCGGCCATCGGACGAAAACGCCCATGGCAACCTGCCCAGTGTAGACAATGCGCAGCTCAGGGCCAAATCCGTGCTACTCAAGGGTTTGGCGTCCACGAATGTGCAGACAGATCGCCCGAACGGCACTTTTGACGATCTCTGTGCACGCTCGCGAAGTCGCCTCGCCACACATCGCCACGAATGTGCAAAGAGCGCGTGGATCCGCCGTTCTGGACGATCTGTGTGCACGCTCGACGAGCCGCTACCGATGCGCACCGCTGCGCGAACGAAAAAGCCGCCCCGGTCACGAGGACCGGGGCGGCTTT
The DNA here is from genome assembly GCF_045310915.1 of Mycobacterium sp. SMC-17. Lineage (NCBI taxonomy): Bacteria > Bacillati > Actinomycetota > Actinomycetes > Mycobacteriales > Mycobacteriaceae > Mycobacterium > Mycobacterium sp. SMC-17. The sequence goes on from NZ_JBJIAK010000012.1 coordinate 74,301, forward strand.
CTACAGCGTCATGAGACGGGCAGAGTCACCAGCTGGACTTCTGCACGCCGGGCAGCTCGCCGGCGTGGGCCATCTCCCGCAGGCAGATTCGGCACAGGCCGAACTTGCGGAACACCGAGTGCGGGCGACCGCACTTGTTGCAGCGGGTGTAGCCACGCACCGCGAACTTCGGCTTCTTGTTGGCCTTGTTGACCAGAGCCTTCTTTGCCATTGTCAGTTCTCCTTGAACGGGAAGCCCAGGGCCCGCAGCAACGCACGGCCTTCGTCGTCAGTGGTGGCCGAGGTGACGACCGTGATGTCCATGCCACGGGGGCGGTCGATCGAGTCGACGTCGATCTCGTGGAACATCGACTGCTCGTTGAGGCCGAAGGTGTAGTTGCCGCTGCCGTCGAACTGCTTGGCCGACAGACCGCGGAAGTCGCGGATACGGGGCAGTGCGATGGAGATCAGACGGTCCAGGAACTCCCACATGCGGTCGCCACGCAGGGTGACGCGGCAGCCGATCGGCATGCCCTCACGCAGCTTGAACTGCGCGATGGACTTGCGGGCCTTGCGGATTTCCGGCTTCTGACCGGTGATCAGCGTCAGGTCGTTGACCGCGCCGTTGATCAGCTTGGCGTCGCGGGCGGCGTCACCGACACCCATGTTGACGACAACCTTGACCACGCCGGGGATCTGCATGACGTTGGCGTAATTGAATTCGTTGTTGAGCGCGTCGCGGATCTCTTCGCGGTAACGCGTCTTCAGCCGGGGCTGAGTGTTTTCCACAGTGGTCATCTCAGATGTCCTTGCCATTGCGCTTGGAGATACGGACCTTCTTGCCGCTCTCCTCATCGACGCGGTAGCCGATGCGGGTCGCGTTACCGTCGGAGTCGACCACCATCACGTTCGAAACGTGGATCGGCGCCTCCTGGGTGACGATGCCACCCGACGATGCACCACGCTCGTTCTGAGACTGCGCGGTGTGCTTCTTGATCCGGTTGACGCCCTCAACGAGCACCTTGTTGCGGGTCGGGTAGGCCTCGATGACCTTGCCCTTGGCACCCTTGTCCTTGCCGGCGATGACCAGCACGGTGTCGCCCTTGTGCACCTTCATCACAAAACCTCCGGGGCCAGCGAGACGATCTTCATGAACTTCTTCTCGCGCAGTTCGCGACCGACCGGCCCGAAGATGCGGGTACCGCGGGGGTCATTGTCGTTCTTGATGATGACGGCGGCGTTCTCGTCGAACTTGATGTAGCTGCCGTCCGGCCGGCGGCGCTCCTTGACGGTGCGCACGACGACGGCCTTGACCACGTCACCACGCTTGACGTTGCCGCCGGGGATGGCGTCCTTGACGGTCGCCACGATGATGTCGCCGATGCCGGCGTAGCGCCGCGACGAGCCACCGAGCACGCGGATGCAAAGGATTTCCTTTGCGCCCGTGTTGTCGGCGACCTTGAGTCGCGATTCCTGCTGAATCACTCGATCTCCTGACCTGGGGTTTGTATGCACGCCAGATACCGACCTGGGCGTGCGCGGTCTTGTTGTCCAAGGGCACGCAGAGTCGGCGTGTGACCGGGGTCTGCCCTGGGCAACCCCTACATAGTAGGCGAGCAGCCATAACGCTCCAAATCGCTGCTCAAATCCCCGCGAGCGTCCATTGCTCCTATGTCAAGCAGCGAGTGGTGTTTCGGGTTTTTGGTGTGATCGGTTGAGGTGCAGGTCGGTGTGGAGGCTGCGGTATACGGTTCGGCTGAGGTGGCGTTTGAGGCATCGTAGGGCTTCTTTGGTGGCCTTGCCGTCGGCGATGCGACCGCGGTAGTACTGCTGGCCGGCGCTGCCGGGGATGCGCAGCTGGGTGATGGCGATGCGGTGTAAGGCCGCGTTGAGTTGGCGGTTGCCGGACCGGTTCAAGCGGACGCGTCCGGCGGTGTTGCCCGACCAGACTGGGATCGGTGCGGTGCCGTTGTGGCGGCTGAAGGCGGCTTCGCTGCGGAAGTGGCTGATGCCGGCGGTTTCGGCGATGATCTTGGCGGCGGTCAGTTCACCGCATCCGGGCACCGTCAGTAGCGTCGGGGCGATTTTTTGGACGCGTTCGCCGATGCGTGCGGCCAGGGTGTTGATGGCCTCGGTCAGGCGCATGACGTCGGCGAGTTCATCGCGGGCCAACTCGGCCAGCAGGCCGTGCTGGGTGTCGAGCCATTTTGCGAGCGCGGTGCAGGCCTTGGTGCGGTGTAGTGAGCCCGGTTTGGGTTCAGCCGCGGGGTCGAGTTCGTGGATCCGTTGACGTAGCCGGTTGATCGTCGAAGTGCGTTGTGCCACAAGGTCTTCACGACGATCAATCAATAGTTTCAGTTCGCGCGAACTCTGATCATGAGAGGCGACGGGCAGATCAGGATTGCGCAGCACAGCCTGAGCGACGGCCAGCGCATCGATGGGATCGGACTTACCGCGGGTCCGTGCCGAGGCCCGGGCCTGCGACATGAGTTTGGGGGCCACCCGTACCACGGACTGGCCGGCGGTGAGCAGATCGCGCTCCAGGCGAGCTGACAGGTTGCGACAGTCCTCGATACCCCACAGCAATTCTTCCCCGAACTGCTCGCGGGCCCAGGCCAACGCCTTGTGGTGTCCGATGGTGGTGGCTTTGACGACCTTCTCACCGAGCTTGCGGCCGACCTCGTCGACCGCAACAAAGGTGTGGGTGCGCTTGTGGACATCGGTTCCAACGACGACCATGAACGGTGCCTTCTTTCATCAGAGGTGGATGAGGCGAAGGTCGGGCCGGCCGGCAGGACACATCTCAGTGGGGGCGGTGCCACGCTCCTATCAAGTCACGCCGGTCGGTCCTTCCCGCCTGGTATCGGCACAACGGCCGAATGCCAGCCCGCAGGCGGCAGTGTTTGCAAGAGCCAAATACCAGGTGAGAAGTAACCCAACCACCGCAACAGCGGCAACTCGAGAATGACACTGAGTGTTTGCACACCGACACACCGCCCCAGGCGCGCATTTCGGGCACGCTCGCGCGCGACGACCGTCCGCGGTCAGTTCACCAGCAGCCAGATGTACGTGATGGTCTCGGACAGTGCGGCAGCGACCATCACGTCGGTCTCGGACAGCCCGGTGTCAGCCCCCGATGCCCCAGCCCAGAACGCGCGACGTCAGCAGCACCAGTGCCAGTGACACCGTCGCCACCACGACCAGGCCGATCACCGCGACGACGAGTGGGCGCCAGCCGGTGCGCGCGATCTGCCGGAAGTCGGTGGAGAGGCCGACGCCGGCGAAGGTCAACAGGAAGGCCCACTTGGAGACTGCGGCCAGGTTCGCGATCTGCCCCTTGCTCAACAACCCCGCGGTGACGACGGCCGAGACCGCCAGGAAGCCGAGCACGAACTTCGGGAACTTCTGCCAGACGAACGCGGCCTTGGCCTTGAGTCCCGGCGCGACGGCGTCGGCCTCTCCCCTGGCGGCCCAGTAGATGGCGAAGCCGAGGACGACGAAGCCGATCAGCGCGTTGCGCACCGACTTCACCAGCACGGCGGTCTTGCCGGCCTCGTCGGAGAACAGGTAGCCGGTGGCTGTGGTCTCGGCGGTGTTGTCCACCGCGAGGCCGGCCCACAATCCGAATTCGTGGTCGGTCAGCCCGATGGCGTGACCCAGTGGGGGCAGAATGAACAGCGCGACGGCGCCGAGCGCCAGGATGGAGGCGATCGCGTAGCTGACGTCGGAGTTGCGAGCGCGGATGGCGCCCTTGGCCGCGATGATCGCCGACACGCCGCAGATCGACGTCCCGATGGCCAGCAGTGAGCCGAGCTTGCCGGACAGGCCGAACCACCGGGCCGCGGCGAGAATGATCGCGCCCGCGACGGTCATGTCGATCAGGATCTGCACCAGGCTGGCGGCGCCGAGCTTGAGGACGTCGCCGAGGACGAACCGCGCCCCCAACAGGACGATGCCGACCTTGAGCCAGAATTCGTACGTGGCCACACCGGGACGGAAGATCCGGTGCAGGCCAACGGTGTTGGTGATGATCAACCCGAAAACGATGGCCCACAGCACGTATTCGATGTCGGGCACGTGCCAGTGCTGATGCTTGGCCAGCGCCAGCCAGCCGATCTGGGCATATTTTCCGGCCAGGCCCACCGCGATCAGCAGCAGCAGACCGGGCACGTAGTCGAGGAACCTGCGGGCGCCCGTGGCTTCGGTGTGATCGCCCGATTCGACGTGGTCGGCGGTGTCAGCCGCATCGACGGTCATCGCGTCACCAACCGATCTTCGGCAGCACGCCGGCCACGGCCAGTGCCGTCACGGCCAGCCCCAAAATCGTTGCCCACCAATCAGTCCCGACGCGGCTTATCCAGCCTTGCGTCGCGTCGCTCTCAGTCATCACGCCTCTCCCGTCACCGATGTTGGGCTCATGGTGGCGGGTGCCGCGCCGCGTGCACAGGGATCTGCTCGCGCTGAATCTGAACGGACCGGCGGGTCAGCCGAGGATCGCGTGTGCCAGCCGCGTCAGCGCGCCACTGATCTGCGCGACGGACAGGCCACGGTCGCGTTGATGCAGGAAGTTCTCGGCGGCCAACGGCGCCAGCAGGATGTCGACCAGCGCGTCCGGGTCGGCGACGCCGGCCTGCACCAGCAGGGCGCGCACGTGGGCGGCCCAGAAACCATAGGCCCCGGTGCTGAAGCGGGCGCCGCCGACCTCGGCGCCGAGCGCGAGATCCACGTGCCGGTCGAGCAGCCCGACCATGGCGGCATAGAACGCCGAAAGCCGTTCGGCGGGAGCAGCTCCCGGCCCGAGCGGGGGCGCTCCGGAGATCAGTTGGCGCTGCAGGTCGCGTTCATGTTCGTCGAGCAGCGCAACGGCGATGGCCGCGGTGTTGGGGTAGCGCCGGTACAGCGTGCCGCGCCCGACGCCGGCCGCGGTGGCGATGTGTTCCATCGTGACGGTGCGCGGGTCACGAGCGGCGAAGACGTCCGCGGCCGCGGCCAGGATCCGGGCGCGGTTGCGCGCGGCGTCGGCACGCTCGGCGCCGGCGTCGTCACCGCCGAGCAGGTCCGCGCCGATGTCCACCACTGCACGATAACTCACGTCCGGAATAAGTGGACACATTGTCCGGTTGTCTGCATCATTAACCGGACATTATGTCCACTTTGAGAGGATCGCCATGACCACGCTGCTTCACCTGGATGCCAGCGCCCGGAACCCATCGATCAGTCGGCAGGTCAGCGCCGCGTTCGCGCAGGCCTGGCGTGCGGCTTCGCCCGACGGCACCTACCACTACCGTGACCTGGCAGCCGATCCGGTGCCGTTCATCGACGCCGGCTGGACAGAGATCTGCGATGCCGCACTTGCCGCCGGTGTCACCGACCTCGACGAGCTGGCGGGGCTGGCGCGCACACCCGCCCAAACCGCGGCCTGGGCCGTCGTCGAACCGTTGCTGGCCGAACTGCGCTCGGCCGACGTGGTGCTGATCGGCACGCCGATGTACAACTACTCGATTCCGGCGGCCCTGAAGGCCTGGCTGGACCAGGTGACGTTTCCGCGAATGTCGTTGGCACCCCGACGGTTCGTGGTCGCCACCGCACGGGGCGGTGCCTACTCGCCGGGCTCACCCAAGGCGGCCTTCGACTATCAGGAGCGGTTCCTGCGCGACTTCTTCGCCGGGCATTTCGCCGTCACCGACACCGTGTTCATCAACGCCGAACTGGCCAACTCCCGAGTGGATCCCACGCTGGCCCAGTTCCGGACCGGGCACGACGCGTCCCTGACGGTGGCACTGAGCACTGCGCGCACGTTGGCCGCGGAGTATGCGAAATGAGTTGGCTGATCCTCGCTTTGGCGGGCGGGGTGGAGATCGCCTGGTCGCAGAGCATCAAACCGACCGACGGGTTCACCCGCCTGCTGCCGACGATCGTCTGCGTGCTGGTCGGCGCATTGTCGGTGTACCTGTTGTCGCTCGCGATGCGGACCCTGCCGGTCGGCACCGCCTATGCGGTGTTCACCGGTATCGGCGCCGTCGGGGCCATCACCATCGGGGTTCTGGTCCACAAGGATCCGCTGAACATCGGCCGGGCGGTGGCCTTGTCGATGATCGTCGGCGGAATCATGTTGGCGCGCTTGACCAATCCCGAATGACGGCCCGGCTCAACCCAACCGGATACCGAAGTCCCCCAGCAGGACCGGCTTTGCCGCATCGAGTCCTTTCGAACCGGCGGGTCCCTGCAACTGCAGCGCGATGAGGTAGTCCCCGTTGTTGGTCCACACATGCACGATGCGGTCGACGTAATCGCTGCCGGAGCCGGGCTTGTCGGCAAGCACACCCATCAGCTTCTGCCCGCTGTAACCGCACAATTCGTCGGGCAGGATGCTGATGCTGTTGAATTCGTGGCCCGCGGTGCGCGCGTCGGCGTATCCCTGGAACGCCGCGGCGGCATCCCGCAGCGTGGGAGTGATCTTCACGGTGCCGGTCAGGCCGTCGGGGCCGGTCAGGTTCAGCGCGACATCCCCGGACGGCGGCGCGCCCGGACTGAATCCGTCAGGGACCGCGACGACGACGGTCGGCGAGCCGGGCGCTCCGGTGGTCGCGGTCATTGTCTGCGCGGGCGGGCTCGGCGGGTCGCAGACCTGCTCCCCTGCCGTGACAGGGCGTTTGGTGGTTTCGACCACTCCGTACGTCGGCAGGTCGGGCATCTTCGACCCGGACGCCGCCGTCGACGACGACGGAGCAGACGTACTGGTCGTGGTCGTGGTGCCGTCGGATTTGGTTGTAGTGGTGGGCTTCTCGTCGGCCTTGCCGCCGCAGGATCCCAACAGCACCGCCGCCGACATCGCGGCGACGCACCGGATGATCGGTCCGCTCATCTCAGTCCCCTAGTCCTTGCAGAACGCCTTGGCCAGTTCCTGTTCGACGTCAAGATACGGCGTACCCGAGATGTCGACGACGACTTTGGCGATGGTGCCGCCGACAAAGGGGAACGGGGCCCGGTAGCGGTTCGACACCGGCTGGCCCGCGTTGCGCCCGACCGCGACGCCACCCCCGGCGAGACCGAAGGTGCCCGGGTGGGCGCGGATATCCGGGCGGGTTGCCACCACCGCGTCGTCGATGCGCAGTTCGACGGTGCCGAGCGGCGTGTGACTGCCTTCCACGGTGCCGGTGCGGTCGTAGTGGACGCCGAACACGTGCCGCCCCAAGGGCAACGGATCGAGCGCGGACACCACCTGCTCGTCCTCGCCCATGAAGTTGTAGACGTACTGCAGCCGGCCGTCCTGGACGAACAGCACATGTCCGCCGTGGCCGGCGCCCTGCTTGAAGAGCACCCCTTCGGCGGCCGCCGATTCGACGTCGACCTCGGCCAGCACCGAGACCGACTGTCCCCGCAGTTCGACGCCGGCGCCGATACCCACCTCGGCGGTGCCCGGGTAGTAGGTGAAGGTCTGGCGGTCGCGCATCAGGTAGGGGCGGTCGCGCAGCAGCGTCTCGAACACGTTGAGGTCCGCCAGCGGCAGGCCGTTGTACTTGGCTGCCTCGGCGAACCAGAGTTCCTGCATTTCAGCAAGTTTCGCGGGATTCTGCGCGGCGAGGTCATGGCATTGACTGCGGTCTGATGCGATGTGGAACAGCTCCCAGCGGTCCTTGTCGAAGTGCGACCACCCCGACGGGGTGGCGGCGTGCACCGTGTTCGCGAACCAGCCGTCGTGCCAGATGCCGCGCGTGCCGAGCATCGCGTAGAACTGCGTGGTCTTGCCGGTGTCGGCCGCCGAGTCTGCCAGGGCCGCTTTGAAACTCACGCCTTCCAGCGGCCGCTGCGGCACGCCGCGCACCTCGGTGGGCGGTTCGATGCCCAACAGTTCGTAGACCGTCGGGGTGATGTCGGCGACGTTGACGTAGTTGTCGCGTACCTCGCCGTGTGCGGCGATTCCATTGGGCCAGCTGATGATTGCGGTGTCGGCGATGCCACCCTCATGGGACGCGTAGCGCTTGAACAGCTTGTAGGGCGTGTTGAAGGCCATCGCCCAGCCGATCGGGTAGTGGTTGTAGGTGTCCGGTGAGCCCAGGGTGTCGAAGTACCGCATGCTCTCTTCGACGGTGTCGATGTAGCCGTTGAAGAACTTGTTCTCGTTGACCGAACCGTTCGGGCCGCCCTCGCCGCTGGCCCCGTTGTCGGAGATGACGACGATGAGGGTGTTGTCCAGCTGGCCCGACTCTTCCAGGTAGTCGAGAATCCGGCCGATCTGGGCGTCGGTGTACGACAGGAAGCCGGCGAACACCTCGGCCATGCGGGCGAACAGCCGCTTCTCCTCGTCGCTCAGCCCGTCCCAGGGCCGCACGGTGTCCTGCAGCGGCCATGGCTCATCGTTCGGCCCTTTGACGTCCAGATACGGATTCATCGGCGAGAGCTCGGTGTCCGGCGGCACGATGCCGAGCCGCTTCTGGTTCTCCAGCACCAGATCGCGGTAGGCCTCATAGCCCATGTCGAACTTGCCGGCGTACTTGTCGGCCCATTCTTTGAACACGTGGTGCGGCGCGTGCCCGGCGCCCGGGCAGACGTAGGAGAACCAGGGCTTGTCCGGCGCGATGACCTTGGCGTCGCGGATGAACTCGATGGTCTTGTCCGCCAGGTCTTTTGACAGATGGTAACCCTCTTCCGGAGTGGCCGGCGGGGCGACGGGGTGATTGTCGTAGACGAGTTCCGGGTACCACTGGTCGGTCTCGCCGCCCATGAAGCCGTAGAAGCGTTCGAAGCCCCGTGACAACGGCCAGTGCCGTTTGGTGGACGCGAGGTTCGACTCCTCCAACGGCGTCAGATGCCACTTGCCGACGCAGTAGGTGTTCCAGCCCTTCTCGGCCAGCACCTCGGACAGCAGAGCGGTCTCAAAAGGTATGCGGCCGTGGCAGTTCGGGAAGCCGTCGGTGAACTCCTCGATGGTGGCCATTCCCACTGAGGTGGCATTGCGACCGGTGAGCAGCGACGCCCGCGTCGGCGAGCACAACGCGGTGGTGTGGAACTGCGACAGCCGCACGCCGCGATCGGCGATGCGGCGCATGGCCGGCATGTCGACGAGGCCGCCGAAACAGTCCCAGGTAGCGATGCCGGTGTCGTCCCAAACGAGGTAGAGCACGTTGGGAGCGCCCGTCGGTGCGACCGGTGCCGCGTAGGGAGTCCAGTCGGCCTCGGAGTCGCGGATGTCGAGTTTGATCTTGCCCTGAAATTCAGTTGCCATGACGCCTCGTCCCGGTCTGCGCACGCCGATGTCGGCGGTCGCCCGGAGATTACACCCGGGAGCCGAGGCCCGCCCGCGATATTGACGTTCACGACGAGCTGCCGCCGGCGGCGGCCTATGGCAGCACCACCCGCCCGACCATGTCGCCGGGCAGCGCATCCGTAGCGCGGCCCACCGGCTCAACCGTCACGCCCAGCGCCGTCGCCCGCCCGATATCCGGCACCATCACGGTGCGCAGATCACGCATGGCCGGCCCGGCGGCCACCGGAACGCCGTCCTTCATCAGCCACACCCGATAGGCCATGCCCGGTGGCGGCGCAGCAGCCCCGTCGAACATCAACATCCCGTCGCCACGCTCCCGTGAATACACGACGGTCGCGGTCCCGCCCGAGCGCAGGGCCGTGGACACGCTGCGGACGTCGGGCGCCGTCATGACCTGTTCGGCGACCGGCGGTGCGGGCGGCGGGCGCAGCATCCAGCCCGCCGCGAACGCGCTCCCGCCGACGGCGAGCACCGCCGCTGCGACCAGAACCGCATTACGCCAACGACGTTCGTGAGCCTGACTCCGGTTGCCGTGCAGCACAGCAGCTCTCAGCGCCGCCGGTGGCGGCACGGCCGTGGCGTCCGACAGGGTCACGAGCGTCTCGCGGGCCTCGGCCACCTGACTGCGGAACGCCTCCGCCACGGCGTCGGGCGCCGTGGCCAGCCGCCGCTCGATCTCGGCACGTTCCGCGTCGGTGACGGCATCGAGCGCATACGGCACCGCCAACTCCAGCAGATCGAATTCGGACGAATCGGTCATGGTGTCCCCAGACAATCACGGAGCTTGCGTAGCCCTTCGCGCATCCGCGATTTCACGGTGCCGAGACTCGTGGCCAGTCGCTCGGAGACCTGCGCGTAGGTCAGGCCGTCGTAATAGGCCAACTCGATCGCCGCACGCTGCGGATCAGTGAGAGCGCCGAGGCAGCCCACCACGCGCCGACTGTCGTCACCCCGTACCGCCGCCTCCGCCACCACATCGGACGGTCGATCGAGATGCGTTGTGCCGTAGTCCCATTCACGACGACGGCTCGCCGCTTCCGCGCGTACCCGATCGACCGCCCGGCGGTGCGCCAGCGTCAGCACCCAGGCCACCGCCGAACCCTCGGCGGGGTCGTAACCGGCAGCCGCGCGCCACACCTGTGCGTACACCTCCTGCGTCGTCTCCTCGCTGTAGCCCGGATCGCGCAGCACCCGCAGGATCAGGCCGAACACCCGGGCACACGTCGCGTCATAGAACGACGCGAACGCGTCGGCATCCCCTTCGGCGACACGCTCCAGCAAGGCACCGAGATCGGGGGCGTGCTCAGACGATACGGCCATCGTCGAGCAGCCTAGCCTCACCCGTCAGTGCTTCGCCTGCGCCAGCAGCTCACGGATCATGCCTTCGGTGACGTCGTAGTCACCCTCGCCGAACTTGAGGTGGCGGACGACGCCGGCGTCGTCGATCAGGTAGCTCGCCGGCCAGTACTGGTTCTGGTAGTTGTTCCAGGTGTCGTACGAGTTGTCCAGGGCGACCGGATACTTGATGTGCAGATCTGCCGCACCCTTGATGACGCCGGCGCGGTCGTGTTCGAACTGGTATTCCGGCGTGTGCACGCCGATCACGGTGAAGCCCTGGTCCTTGTAGCGGTCGTACCAACCGGTGACGTGCTCGATGGCACGCTGGCAGTTGATGCAGGTGTAGGTCCAGAAGTCGACGAGAACCACCTTGCCGCGCAAGGCTTTCAGGTCCAGCGGGGCGTCACCCGGGGTGTTGAACCAGCTGTCGATGCCGACGATGTCCGGCGCGGTACCGCAGTCCTGCAGGACGGTCGCGCCCTCCGCACAGTTCGACAGGCCGACGCCGGCCGGCGCGATTCGGGCCTGCAGTGTCGCGGTGTAGTCGGGAATCTTCCGCTGGACCGTGGCGGGCACATTCAGCGCCAGCGCCACCGCGGCGACCAGCATGACCACCCCGGCACCAACCCGGACCTGCCGCTGCCGCTGCTGAAATGCCTTGACCCGCTCGGCAACTCGCTGACCACCCACCGCGAACAGCAGCAACGGCAGTGCGGTGCCGACCGCGAACGACGCGGTCAGGGCCACGGTATCGAGCCCGATACGGCCGGTCGCACCGGCCACCACGATCGCCGCCAGCACGGGTCCCGCGCACGGCGCGTAGAGCACACCCAACGCCAGGCCGAGCCCGAAACCCTTGCGGTTGCCGGCGATGTCACGTTGCGGCAGGCGTGCGAACGGCGCTTCCAGCAGGCGTTCGACGCGCGGGAAGATCAGGCCGACACCGATGGCCGTGAGCGCCACCAGACCGACCCAGCGGATGATGTCGGCCGGCAGGTGCAATTGCTGCAGCACGACGGTGCCGAGCAGGGTCACGACGCTGAAGCTCAGCACCAGCCCGGCGACCACCCGGTAGGGCGCGCGGCTGGTACCGGAAAACAGGACCACGGGCAGGACCGGCAGGATGCACGGCGAGATACCGGTGATCAGCCCGCCGAGGAATCCGATGAGGACGAGTGTGTACATGTCCCGTATTCGGAGCCGACGCCGATCCGGATTGGGTTGCGACGCACAAATTTCCCACCGAACAGGCGCCGAACACAAAACTGCCCCTCTTCCGGAGAAGAGGGGCAGTTTCGATGTCTGTCGAAAGCCTTACTTGGCCTTCTCGAGCACCTCGACCAGACGCCAGCGCTTGGTGGCCGACAGCGGACGGGTCTCCATCAGCGAGACGCGGTCGCCGATACCGGCATCGCCGTTCTCGTCGTGCGCCTTGACCTTGGTGGTGGTCCGGATGATCTTCCCGTAGAGCGGGTGGCTCTTGCGGGATTCCAGCTCGACCACGATGGTCTTTTCCATCTTGTCGGACACCACGTAACCGATGGCGGTCTTGCGGCTGCCACGCTCGGTCTCGGTGGCCGGCGTGTGCTTGGGGCCTTTAGTTTCTGCCATGACTAATCCTTACCAACCGGCCCGGACGCCAGGCCCAACTCGCGTTCGCGCAGAACGGTGTAGACCCGCGCGATCTCCTGCCGCACGGTACGCAGCCGGCGGTTGTTCGACAGCTGACCGGTGGCCATCTGGAAGCGAAGGTTGAACAGCTCTTCCTTCGACTCGCGCAGACGCGTGGTCAGCTCTTCCTCGGTGAGCTCACGCAGTTCACCAGGCGTAACTCCAACTGCCATCAGAACTGCTCCTCTCGAGTCACGATGCGTGCCTTGATCGGCAGCTTGTGGATGGCGCGGGTCAGCGCCTCCCGGGCGATCTTCTCGTCGGGGTAGCTGAGCTCGAAGAGCACGCGACCCGGCTTGACGTTGGCGACCCACCACTCCGGCGAACCCTTACCGGAACCCATGCGGGTTTCGGCAGGCTTCTTGGTCAGCGGGCGGTCCGGGAAGATGTTGATCCAGACCTTGCCGCCACGCTTGATGTGCCGGTTGATGGCGATACGAGCGGACTCGATCTGCCGGTTGGTGATGTAGGCGTGGCCCAGGGCCTGGATGCCGTAGTCACCGAAGCTGACCGAGGTGCCGCCGCTGGCGATACCGCGCTGCTCCGGGTGGTGCTGCTTGCGGTGCTTGACCTTGCGGGGAATCAGCATGCTTAGCTCTCCGTTGCTTCCGACGGCGCATCGCCGGCGGGGGCCTCAACAGCGACGTCCACAGCGCGGCCGGCCTCGGTGCTGGTCGCCGTGGTGCCCGACGAACCGCTGCGACGCGGACGGGTACCGGACGGACGATCCCGACGGGGACGGTCGGCGGCGGGAGCGGCGGCGGCGAGCTCACGCTTGCCACCGACGATGTCGCCCTTGTAGATCCACACCTTCACGCCGATACGGCCGAATGTGGTCTTGGCCTCGTACAGGCCGTAATCGATGTCGGCGCGCAGCGTGTGAAGCGGCACGCGACCTTCGCGGTAGAACTCCGAGCGGCTCATCTCAGCACCACCGAGGCGGCCCGAGCACTGCACCCGGATGCCCTTGACGTTGGGCTGACGCATGGCCGACTGGATGGCCTTGCGCATGGCACGACGGAACGCGACACGGTTGCTCAGCTGCTCGGCGACACCCTGCGCCACCAGCTGGGCGACGCCCTCGGGGCTCTTGACCTCGAGGATGTTCAGCTGAACCTGCTTGCCGGTCAGCTTCTCCAGGTCGGCGCGGATGCGGTCGGCCTCGGTGCCACGGCGACCGATGACGATGCCCGGACGTGCGGTGTGGATGTCCACCCGGACGCGGTCACGCGTGCGCTCGATCTGCACGTCGGCGATGCCGGCGCGCTCCAGGCCGGTGGCCAGCAGCTTGCGGATGGCGACGTCTTCCTTGACGTAGTCCGCGTACTGCTTGTCGGCGTACCAACGGGACTTCCATTCGGTGGTGATACCGAGGCGGAAGCCGTGCGGGTTGATTTTCTGGCCCACTACTCCGAGCCTCCCTTCGTCTCGGTCTTGGCAGCGGCGGCCTTGCTGCCCTGGGCACGACGAGCGCGCGCGGCACCGGCCGAAGCAGCCTTCGAGCCCTTGTCCTTCGCGGGACGGCTCTCGACGACCACGGTGATGTGGCTGGTGCGCTTGCGGATCCGGTACGCACGCCCCTGGGCGCGCGGCCGGATGCGCTTGGCGGTCGGGCCCTCGTCGGCGAAGACCGTGGCGACCACGAGGGTCGTCGGGTCCAGGCCCTCGTTGTTCTGCGCGTTGGCGGCAGCGCTGGCGATCACCTTGGCGACCGGCTCGCTGGCAGCCTGCGGTGCCCACCGCAGGATGTCGAGCGCCTCTTCGACGCTCTTGCCACGGACCAGGTCGATGACCCGGCGGGCCTTGCTCGCCGACACACGCACGAAGCGCGCCTTGGCGCTCGCGGACGGGTATTCAGTAACGGTAGTCATTAGCGGCGCTTGCTCTTCCGGTCGTCCTTGATGTGACCCTTGAAGGTCCGCGTCGGGGCGAACTCGCCGAGCTTGTGCCCAACCATCGCTTCGCTGACGAACACCGGCACGTGCTTGCGACCGTCGTGGACGGCGAAGGTGTGACCGATGAAGTCGGGGATGATGGTCGACCGACGGGACCAGGTCTTGATGACCTGCTTGGTGTTCTTCTCGTTCTGCGCGTCGACCTTCTTCAACAGATGGTCGTCGACGAACGGACCCTTCTTGAGGCTACGAGGCATCGTCTATTCCTTTCCGGCCTAGCGCTTCTTGCCGGTGCGCCGGCGGCGGACGATGAGCTTGTCGCTCGGCTTGTTCGGCTTGCGGGTGCGGCCCTCGGGCTTGCCCCACGGGCTCACCGGGTGACGACCACCGGAGGTCTTACCCTCACCACCACCGTGCGGGTGGTCAACCGGGTTCATCACGACACCACGGACGGTCGGGCGCTTGCCCTTCCACCGCATACGGCCGGCCTTACCCCAGTTGATGTTCGCCTGCTCGGCGTTGCCGACCTCGCCGACGGTGGCGCGGCAGCGCACGTCGACGCGACGGATTTCGCCCGACGGCATACGCAGCGTGGCGTAGGCGCCTTCCTTACCGAGCAGCTGGATGCTGACACCGGCCGAGCGGGCCAGCTTGGCGCCACCACCCGGACGCAGCTCCACAGCGTGGATGACGGTACCGGCCGGGATGTTGCGCATCGGCAGGTTGTTACCCGGCTTGATGTCGGCGTTGGGGCCGGACTCGACAACGTCGCCCTGCTTGAGGTCCTTGGGGGCGATGATGTAGCGCTTCTCGCCGTCCACGAAGTGGAGCAGCGCGATGTTCGCGGTGCGGTTCGGGTCGTACTCGATGTGCGCGACCTTGGCGTTGACACCGTCCTTGTCGTGGCGACGGAAGTCGATGACGCGGTAGGCACGCTTGTGACCGCCACCCTTGTGACGAGTCGTGATGCGGCCGTGCGCGTTACGACCACCAGTGCCGTGCAGCGGACGGATCAGCGACTTCTCCGGAGTCGAACGAGTGATCTCGGCGAAGTCGGAGACGCTCGAACCGCGACGACCCGGGGTCGTCGGCTTGTACTTGCGAATTCCCATTATCAGTTAATCCCTTAACTCCCGGCCGATCAGGCCGGAGCTCCGAACAGTTCGATCGGCTTGCTGCCGGCAGACAGGGTCACGATCGCGCGCTTGGTGCTCTTGCGCTGGCCGTAACCGGTGCGGGTGCGCTTGCGCTTGCCCTTCCGGTTCGCGGTGTTCACCGAGTCGACCTTCACGTCGAAGATCTTCTCGATAGCGATCTTGATCTGCGTCTTGTTGGACTCCGGCGCCACGATGAACGTGTACGTGTTGTCCTCGATGAGCCCGTAGGACTTCTCCGAGATGACCGGGGCCAGGATGATGTCGCGAGGATCAGTCACGGTAGCCATCAGGCCGACACCTCCTCTTTCGTGTTGGCGGTGATGTAGGCGTTGAGCGCCTCCACCGAGAACACCAGGTCATCGGCGTTCAGGACGTCGTAGGTGTTCAGCTGATCCGGCGAGATCACGTGCACACCGGGCAGGTTGCGGACGCTCTTGGCGCCGACCACATCGCTGCGGCCGATCACGACGAGCACCTTCTTGTTGTCGGTCAGCGACGACAGGAACGACTTGGCGCTCTTGGTCGACGGGTTCTGACCGGCCACCAGCTCGGTGATCGCGTGGATGCGCTCGTTGCGGGCCCGGTCCGACAGCGCGCTGCGCAGGGCAGCAGCGATCATCTTCTTCGGGGTCCGCTGGCTGTAGTCACGCGGCTGCGGGCCGTGGACGGTGCCACCACCGGTGAACTGCGGGGCGCGGGTCGAACCCTGACGGGCGCGGCCGGTGCCCTTCTGGCGGTACGGCTTCTTGCCACCACCGGAGACCTGGCCACGCGTCTTGGTGGCGTGGGTGCCCTGGCGAGCGGCGGCCAGCTGGGCCGTCACAACCTGGTGCATCAGCGCGATGTTGGGCTCGACGTCGAACAGCGCGGCGGGCAGCTCGACAGAGCCGTCCTTCTTGCCGTCCGGGGTCTTGACGTCAATAACCTTTACAGAAGTCATTACTTCTCGCCTCGCTTAATTGCGGTGCGGACAACCACCAGTCCACCGTTGCGGCCCGGGATGGCGCCCTTGATGAGCAGCACACCGTTCTCGGCGTCGACCTTGTGAACCTTCAGGTTCTGGGTGGTGACGCGGTCGCTACCCATACGGCCGGACATGCGGGTGCCCTTGAAGACACGGCCCGGGGTGGCGCAGCCACCGATCGAGCCGGGACGACGGTGCACTGCCTGGGCGCCGTGCGCGGCGCCCTGGCCACGGAAGCCGTGGCGCTTCATGGTGCCGGCGAAGCCCTTGCCCTTGCTGGTGCCGGTCACGTCGACGTACGCGCCGTCGGCGAAGATGTCGGCGGTCAGCTCCTGGCCGACCTCGTACTCAGCAGCGGCGGCCTCGTCGTCGAGACGAAGCTCGGCCAGGTGCCGGCGCGGGTTGACGCCTGCAGCGGCGAACTGACCGGTGACCGGCTTGTTCACCTTGCGAGGGCTGATCTCGCCGTAGGCGAGCTGCACGGCGCTGTAGCCGTCGCGCTCGGTGGTACGGATGCGGGTCACCACGTTGGGGCCGGCCTTCACGACCGTGACCGGGACGACTTTGTTGTTCTCGTCGAACACCTGCGTCATGCCCAGCTTGGTGCCCAAAATGCCTTTGCGTGCCATTTTTCTGGGTCTCCTACTGGATGTTGACGTCGACGCTCGCCGGCAGATCGATGCGCATCAAAGCGTCAACGGTCTTCGGCGTGGGGTCGAGGATGTCGATAAGGCGCTTGTGGGTACGCATTTCGAAATGCTCCCGCGAGTCCTTGTACTTATGGGGAGACCGAATGACGCAGTACACGTTCTTCTCGGTCGGCAGCGGCACCGGGCCGACCACGCTTGCCCCCGTACGGGTGACCGTCTCAACGATCTTGCGCGCCGAGGCGTCAATCGCCTCGTGGTCGTAGGCCTTGAGCCTGATGCGGATCTTCTGTCCCGCCACGCTTCTCCTACCTAACTTCTCACGGGCCCGTGCTCGGGCCTGGTCTTCGATGCGCACGCCCCGGGACACCCGATGACGCGCGCTGGCTATGCCGCCGCTCTTTACGTTTCTGTGGTTCACCGACCCCCGCGCTCGGGCGTGTCGCCTTTGCGCACAGTCGTCCGCGTTGGAAATTCCATCGTGGGCGATGCTGGGACCGGATGCGCCCGAGATGGGCGCCGGTCGTATGCCCGCAGCGGGCGAACCCGGCGCAAGGCAACCCGAACAGTATGCCCCAGATCCGGGCTCGCTCCAAATCCGCTGCGGAGCAGTTCGACGCGCCCGGGTTCTACCGCCGGTCCTGCGGTGATTCTACGGCGCGGGCCTGGTTGTTCGAGTGGACGCCGCTCTGGTTTCTCGGTCAATGGAGGCTGTTCAGTCGATCCGGTATGCATGGCGCAGAAGTACGAGTGGAGAGCGCCCCAGCCACAGGGTCAACGCGTATGCAGCGACGCCAGTCGTTGACCCTGTACTGGTGGCACAAAAGTGCGAGTGAGGAGCGCCCTGGGTACAGCCTCAACGCACGCCTGGCCGGTCCTCCCGTTGACTTTGAGCTGGTGCTGCAAAAGGGCGAGTGGACCGGGCCGCCGAAGCAGAATTGGCGACGGCGCCTAACTTACTTTCAAGTAAGATCGAGACATGTCGACACTGAGCCCCACGTACCGCGCCTGGAAGCAGCTCTCCGGACGGCCCGGCGGCAGCCTGCTGTTCTCCGCGGCCGCGATGGTGCGGGTGCCGTACTTCGCGTCGGTCCTGCCCCGGGTGCTGACGATGGAGCCGGGCTACGCCGAGGTGGCGGTGCCGAAGTGGTTCTTCGTCTACAACCATCTGCACACCGTGCATGCCATCGCGTCGTGCAACGCCGCCGAGGCCGCCATGGGCATGGCGATGGAAGCGACCGTGCCGACGAGCCACCGCTGGATCCCGAAGGCCATGAACGTGCGGTACCTGGCCAAGGCCACCACTTCACTGCGGGCCCACGCGCGGGTCGACGTCCCCGACTTCGAGACGCTGACGAGAGGCACCGATGTCGTCGTATCGGTCTCGGTGGTCGACGCCCGGGGCGAAGAGGTCGTGCACGCCGACATCACGACGTGGGTGACGCCCGCCTAATCGAGATAGGTGCCGTGACCCTCGCGCACCAGGTCACCGTCGAAGATCAGCACCTCGTTGACCAACTGACCGCGGTGGTTGCGGTAATTGATGACGAGCGCCTGCGTCCCGATATAACTGGCCACGATCTCGAAGTGCAGCTCCGGCACCGCAGCCAGCGCGGTGGTCCAGTACCGCCGCAGCGCGTCCTTGCCCCGCACCACTCCCCCGGATTCGGGCACCACGCGCGCCGCGACGGGTGAGGTGAAGACGACGTCGTCGTGAAAATGCGCCAGGACGGCCTCGACGTCGTGGGCGTTCCAGGCCGCACACCACTCACGGGCGAATCGGTCCGCATCGGGAAGCGTCATGCCGCCCTATCGAAGTGGACGCACACCTCGGCGGGCAAGGCATTTTCCGTGCGTCGAGCGTGCGACCCGCCGAGACGCCACGCCGCTGACGGCACCAGAATCCCCCACGTTCGACGTAGTAGTCAGTGCTGCAGAGTCGCCCAGAACGCGCACTGGTGTACCTGGTCGTAGTCCGTGACCAATCGACTGCCATCGGGGCGCAGCGACATGCGGCTGTCATGCTCTTCGCCGGCCAGCTGCGGCCATTCCGGCGCGCCGTCGGCACTCGGCCGGCCATCACGGACGAACGAGCTCCAGTAGTCGATCATCTGATCCGACAGGGCGACCTGCGGCGGCGTCGGCGGCGGCGCGCCACCCATGTTGAAGATGTAGCGCAGGTCCAGAGAGTGGCTGGCACCGACAGGGAAAGGCAAGTGGCGCAACGGATCCGGCGTCGGTGGCGCCGGGTCGGCGAACTCGTAGCCATAGACCGGCGCATCGCCCACCAGCGCGTCGCCGATGCGGTCGGCCACGCACGCGAACGCGGCGTCGGTGACTGCCGTCGAATAAGCGACCGCGGCGCTGCCCCCGTAGCGGTCCAGCGGGTAGTGCGTCGCCACCGCGCCGGCGTCGGCGCCGAACGTCGACTCCAGGAGGCGCGGGTAGGCGTCGGCATGGAACCGCTTGCCCGCGCGGAGATACTGCAGCGCGACGAAGAGGGTGAATTCGTCGCGGGTGGTACCGATCATCACCGGCACCCGGGCCGCAGCGCCGTCGCTGATGGCCCGCATCGGGTCGACCGGCAGCAGCGTTGTCCCGGAGACGGGCCCGCTGAGCATGTTCTCGCCGATTCCGTAGTACCACACCGGTTTTCGCAGTTTGTCGACCGGCAGACGGCGCAGACAATCGGCGGCGTCCGCCACATCCCCGCACCCCGCCGCCTGCGCATAGGTCAGGCTCGCCCGCGTGGCCTCCGGTAGTGCGCCCTGCGCCTGGCACGGCCCACTCGCGATGATGGCGCCGCGGAAGAGACCGGCCGAGTCGGGGGCGACGAGATGGTCGCACACCGACATCCCGCCGGCGGATTCACCGGCGATGGTCACCTTGTCGGGATCGCCGCCGAACGCGGCGATGTTGTCGCGCACCCAGCGCAGCGCCGCCTGCTGATCGGCCAGCCCGTAGTTGCCGACGTCGGGACCGCTACCCAGTGCGGGGTGGGCCAGGAAACCCAGCGCACCGAGGCGGTAGTTGACGGTCACCACCACGACGTCGCCGCGTGTGGTCAGCCGAGTCGAGTTGTAGATGCTGCTGGAGCCGTTGATGAATCCGCCGCCGTGCAGCCACACCAGCACGGGTCGACGTTCACCGGAGGCCCGCACCGGCGGCGTCCAGACATTGAGCGTCAGGCAATCCTCGCTGGTGTTACGGCCCATCTCGAGGTCGCCCTTGGGATCCTGGATGCAGCGCGCGCCCGGCTTGCTGCCGTCGAGCGCGCCGTCCCACGCGAGCGCGGGCGCCGGCGGCCGGAAGCGCAATGGTCCCAATGGTGGTGCGGCATAAGGAATTCCACCGAAGAACCGTAGGTCCGGATTGACCGTCCCGCGGACGGTCCCCGATGCGGTGTGCACCAGCGCCGGATCGGCGGTCACCGCGTCGGGCGCGACGACCGTCGCACCTTCACTGTGCGAGTCCAGGCCACAGCCGGCCACCAGCAGCACCGCGGCAGCCACTGCCGCAGCGCGCTGCAGCAGTCTGGGCGAATGGGCGGACGACACGACCACCCAGCGTACTGAACGCCCACCGAATGCAGCTCAGAAATATTTCGCGCGACCCCCTCCCCAACGGACATCGAACGACCTACACTCCACTTGACAGCTGTCAAGTTTGCGTCTGCGTGAGGAGTTCAATGACTGCACCCACCACCGACGAGGCCGCGAAGGTCCTCGCCGACCCCTCCGCCTACGCCGACGACGATCGGTTGCATACCGCCCTGACCCGCCTCCGCGCCACCAATCCCGTTGCCTGGGTAGACAATCCGCCGTACCGGCCGTTCTGGGCGATCACCAAGCACGCCGACATCATGGCCATCGAGCGCGACAACAACCTCTTCATCAGCGAGCCCCGCCCGCTGCTCATGAAGGCCGACGCCGAAGATCTGCTGAAGGCACAGGCCGAGGCGGGGATCGGGCTGCGCACGCTCATCCACATGGACGACCCGCACCACCGGAAGATCCGCGCCATCGGCGCCGACTGGTTCCGCCCCAAGGCCATGCGCGACCTGAAGGTCCGGGTGGACGAGCTCGCGAAGCGGTACGTCGACCGGATGCGCGACATCGGCCCCGAGTGCGACTTCGTCGAGGAGATCGCGATCCAGTTCCCGCTCTACGTGATCATGTCGCTGCTCGGCCTCCCCGAGGAGGACTACGACCGCATGCACACCCTCACGCAGGAGATGTTCGGCGGCGACGACGAGGAGTACTCACGCGGCCAGACACCGGAAGAGCTGTTCGCCGTGCTGCTCGACTTCTTCCAGTACTTTGCCGCGCTGACCGCATCCCGGCGGGCCAACCCGACCGATGACCTGGCGTCGGCGATCGCGAACGGCCGCATCGACGGCGAACCGCTCAGCGACATGGACACCGCGTCCTACTACGTGATCGTGGCCAGCGCCGGTCACGACACCACCAAGGACGCCATCTCGGGTGGGCTGCACGCGCTGATCCAGAATCCCGGCGAGCTGGCCCGCCTGAAGGCGAATCCCGAGCTGATGTCCACGGCCGTCGAGGAGATGATCCGGTGGAGCACGCCGGTGAAGGAATTCATGCGCACCGCGACCGCCGACACCGTCGTGCGCGGGGTGCCGATCGCCGCAGGCGAATCCGTCTATCTCGCTTACGTTTCCGGTAACCGCGACGAAGAGGTGTTCACCGATCCGTTCCGGTTCGACGTCGGGCGCGAGCCGAACAAGCACCTGGCGTTCGGCTACGGCGTGCACTTCTGTCTGGGTGCCGCACTGGCGCGCATGGAGATGAACAGCCTGTTCTCCGAACTGCTGCCCCGGCTGGACTCGATCGAATTGGCCGGTACCCCGGAGCTTTCCGCGACGACGTTCGTCGGCGGCTTCAAGCACCTGCCGATCCGGTACTCGCTGCGCTGATGCGATGAGTCGCGAGGAAGCCGTCGACGGCGGCGACGGCGATCTCGCGATAGTCGAAGTCGGGCAGGGTGCTGAGCTTGCCGAGCACGATCGGGCCGAGTAACAACGCCGCGGCGCGGACCCGGTCGACGTCGCCCAACTCGGCGACGGCCTCGGGACTGGACAGCACTGCCTCGAACGGGGCGGCGTACTGCTCGGCCACGCGTTCCCGCAAGTTACGGACCTCGATGCTCTCGGTCCCCGCCGTGCCCCACGGCAGGTGTTCGAGGTTGCCACCGAGCGTCAGCCACGACATGGCCGCCAGGCTGACCGGCGCCTCGGCGATCAGTTCCGCCTGCGCGTGCACGAGCGCGATCAACCGCTCGCGCAGGTTCCCGTCGGCGAGCGGCACGGGAGCCGGCGGGATGAGCGCGTGAAATGCCGCTGCCAGCAAGTCATTTCCGCTGGCATAGTGCCGATAGAGGGTCGCCCTGGCCACGTTGGACGCCCGGACCACCGCATCGATGGTGACGGCGCTGGGACCGCCGGCGCGCAGGAGGGCGGTCGCCGCCTCGAGGAGCCGCGCCCGTGACCGGGCCGGCCGGGGGTCGCCGTATTCGCTGGACAACGCAGTTCACCTTCCGGACGACAAACAAGACTGTTAGTCTTGTTTGAAGATCATCAGTCTTGAAACTACCGGAAGGTGGCCGCATGGCCGACAAGGCGAGCGTGGTGAGCCCCCGGGCCGGTACCACGCCGCCGACGGCCGCCGCGCCCATCGCGCGGAACCGCACCTGGACACTGCTGGTGGCGTGTTCCGGTGTGCTGGTGGTGATTTCGTCGATGGTCGCGCTCAACACCGCGCTCGGTGACATCGCCATGGCAACGTCGGCGAACCAGACCCAGCTGACCTGGATCATCGACAGTTACACACTGACACTGGCCTGCCTGCTGCTGCCCGCCGGCGCCCTCGGCGACCGCTACGGCCGGCGCGGTGCCCTGCTGTTCGGTCTGGCCATCTTCGCGGCGGCCTCGATCGTCCCGGCGGTCAGCACCGATCCCTTGCACATCATCGGCGCCCGCGCGGTCGCCGGAGTGGGCGCCGCCTTCATCATGCCGGCGACGCTGTCCCTGATCACCGCGTCGTACCCGGCCGACCAGCGCACCAAGGCGGTGGGCATCTGGGTCGGGATGGCCGGCTGTGGCGGCGTGTTCGGCATGCTGGGATCCGGTGTGCTGCTGCACTTCTGGCCCTGGCAGTCGATCTTCTGGGCCTTCGCCGGCGCCGGACTGGTCCTGATGGTCATGAGCACGACCATCACGACGTCGCGCGATGCGGAGGCCCGCACCTTGGACGTCGCCGGCGCGATCGTCATCGCCGCCGCGGTCGCCGCGCTGGTGTACGGCATCCTCGCGGCACCCGATCGGGGCTGGACACATCCGGTGGTGCTGGGTGGTATCGCCGGCGGCCTGATCCTGGCCGGGGCGTTCACGATCATCGAGCTCCGGGCCCGGTACCCGCTGCTGGATGTCCGGCTGTTTCTCGATCGCCAGTTCGGCACCGGAGCCGCGGCCATCACGGTGCTGTTCCTGGTGATGTTCGGTTTCTTCTACCTGGCGATGCAATTCATGCAACTGGTCATGGGCTACAGCCCGCTGGGAACCGCACTGGCACTGTCCCCGCTGGCGGTGCCGATGCTCATCCTGTCCCCGCTGTCGTCGTGGTACCTGCCGAAGCTGGGATTGCGCCTCGTGGTGCTCATCGGCCTGGGGCTGCTGTCCGCCGGCCTGCTGTCACTATGTCTGGTGCGCATCGACTCGTCGTACTGGGCCCTGGCGTGGCCGCTGCTGGTGGTGAGCACCGGAGTCGGAATATTCACCGCGCCAACGACTTCAGCGATCATGACATCGGTACCGGACGGCAAACAGGGGGTGGCGTCGGCGGTCAACGACACCACCCGGGAGGTGGGTGCCGCCCTCGGCATCGCGCTGACCGGCTCCCTCCTGGCAGCCGGATACACCAAACAGATCGGGCCCGCCGTGGCCGGTTTTCCGGCTCCGGTACAAGACGCCGCACGCGGCTCGCTGGCCGGTGCGGTGGCCGCGGCGCCCCATCTGGGCCCGGTCGGTGGTCAGCTCCTGGCCGTGGCCCGCGTGGCGTTCCTGCACGGCATGCAGACAACACTCGTGGTGCTGGCGTCGATCACCGCGGTCGCGGGCGTACTGATCGCATTCTGGGCGCCCGGCCGCGACCGCACACCGCCCAACAACTAGTCACCACAGGCATTTTCATGCGACGTCTCCGCCGCGCGGCGGTCACGCCGCGATGAACCCGGCGGCCCGGTGCGCCAGCATGACGATGGTCGCGTGCGGGCCCCGGCCGGTGATGCCCGGCAGCGCGGCGCCGTCGGCCACCCACAACCCGTCGACGCCGCGCACCCGGCACTGCGGATCGAGGACGGCACGCTCGTCGCCGTCGGCCCCCATCGGCGCCGTGGCCGCCAGATGCTGCGCCGTGGACCAGGCGGGCTCGCCACCGGCGACGGCGTCACCGAACAGGTCGCGGCACAGTTCGTGACCGGCGTGCAGCGCGGCGGCATCGGCCGGGTCGGCGTCATAGCGATGTTCGATGATGGGACGGACGTCGGGATCGTCCGACACCAGCAGGACCCGGCCCAGCGCGCGCGGCCGCATCAGGGAGATGCCGAGGTGCACCGGGTCCGCACCGGCGGCGACCCCGCCGGTCATGGCCGCGAAACCCCACGTGTACGGCCGGATCTCCAATTCCTCAGTGGTGAGCAGCAATTCGAGCGGCGGGCGCCCGGGCTCGGCGGGCCAGGTGGTCGGCACCACCCATTCCGGATGATCGGCGCACGCGGCCCCCACCGGCAGGTCCGCCACCACCGGCACGCCGACGCCCCGCAACTGCGCGGCCGGGCCGATCCCGGACAGCAGCAACAGATGGGCAGATTCAATTGCCCCGGCGCACAACACGATCCGGTCGGCATACCGGTCCGCCACCCCCTCGGGACCGAGACACCTGACCCCCACCGCACGGTCACCGTCGAACAACACCCGCAGACCGCGGGTACCGGCGAGCACCGTCAGGTTGTCCCGGCCCCGCGCGGCCGTCAGGTAGACCTCGCCCGGACCGTGCCGGTGGCCGGTGTCATCGATGTTGAGTGGCACCGCACCCAGGCCGGGCCGGACCCCGGCCGCGGCGTTGAGATCGTCGATCCAGGGGTACCGGCCGCCCGCCGCATCACGGAAAGCCTGTGAGGACGCTGCGAATTCGCTGAGACGGCGCACCGGGACCGGGCCGGCCGCGCCGTGCTCGGCACCGTCGCCGAAGTCGTGGTCCGTCTCGATGGCGCGATAGTGCGGCAGGACGTCGGGCCACGACCAGCCCGGCACCGCCCAGGCCGCGAAGTCCGCCGGCCAAGCCCGGCAGAAGTAGCCGCCGTTGATCGCCCCGGACCCGCCCAGCACCCGCCCGCGCACGATGTCCGCGGACCGCACCGGATTCTGCGTCAGCGTCGTGCGGTGCTGTCGCGCCACCGTGCTGTCGACGCCGATGGGCAGCACCCAGCCCGGTTCCGGGCGGATCGTGCCGCCGGTCTCCAGCAGCGTCACCCGGCAGCCGGGGTCGGCCGAAAGACGCTCGGCCAGAACGCAGCCGGCGCTGCCGGCCCCGACGATCAGGACGTCATCGCGACGTGGGCTCAAGTCCGGATCTGCGGCTTGAGCGCACCCAGATGCCGCTCGCGCACCACGCCGCCCCACAGCCCGAGACCGTAGGCGATGTCGTCGAGGCGCTTCAGCAGCAGGTAGGCCAGCAGGCCCACGCGCTGGGTGTTGTCGTCGACCGTGTGGTGGCGGCGGGCCCAGTCGACGACGCCGTCCACGATCGCGGCGATCAGCACCACTTGACGCCAGCGCCGGAAACAGACCGCCAGCACGAGAGCCACCGGCCAGTAGTGCCGGCACAGCGCCGCGGCGAGTTGCAGGGCCGCGGCCCACAGTCCCTGCGCGGCGACGGCGGCGACCTCACGCGGCTCGGTGTCGACCGACCGCAGCGAGTTGGCGATGCGCCGGCCGGTGATCGCGGCGGCGATGGTCGACGCCAGGTAGCCCACGCCCGACCCCATGGCCAGCAGCACCCAGACCACCAGCGTCCAGCCGGAAATGACCAGCGGCGCCGTCTTGCCCGGGTGCCGCACCGACAGCGGTGCGGCCGAGGAGCCGTAAAAGGCCTTGCGGGTGAACCACTCTCGCAGTGCGGTGCGGTGATCGTGGCCGACGAGCGCGATCGGTTCGTACCGCAGCCGGGCCCCGGCCTCGATGAACCGCCAGCACAGGTCCACGTCCTCGCCGGACTGCAGCGACTCGTCGAAACCGCCCACCTGGTCCAGCGCCGCCCGCCGGCAGATGATGGCCGCGCTCGGCACGTAGGCCACCATGCCGTACGGCACCACCGGCGCTTCCCGCATTCCGAGGTCGAGCGACGAGCGCACGGCCTCGTAGCGCGCGATCAGATTGTCGGGCTCGTGCAGGCCGACGATGCGCGGCGCGACCAATGCGACGGCCGGATCGCAAAAGTGCCCCAGCAGCGCTTCCAGCCACCCGCGGCGTGGCACCACGTCCGAGTCCAGGAAGGCCACGAAGTCGGTCTCGCAGGCGGCCAGCCCGGTGTTGCGCGCGGCGGCCGGTCCCCGGCTGACGTCGTGCCGGAGCACGCGCACGTCGCAGTGGCCGGCCAGGTCGCAGAAGTCCGCGGCCTGCAGCGGCACCACGGAGCCGTCGTCGACCACCACCACGCGCATGCCGCACAGGGACCGCACCAGTCGGGCGACGCCAACGGCGTTGTCGCGTACCGGAACAACGACGGTCACGTCGAGGTGCGACGGCCCGGTCGCCGGCCGCGGGTGGGCCACCGTGGCGTCGAGCAGCGTGCGTGCCAGCTGCGCGCTCTGCGCGTCGTGGACCTCCAGCCGGCCGCGGTCGAGCATGGTCTGCGCCGCCGGAGCCAGCCGCAGCAGTCGCGTCGGCGAGCCACCGAGCAGCGCGGCGCCCTCACCCAGCACCTTGACCCGGCGGTCTACTTGGACGGCAAAGCCGTCAGGCAGCCGCGGCCCAGTCACTGTCCCACCCCCGTCACGCGAGCATCCCCCCAGAGCTCGGCTGCCATGCGCTGATCCGGCGCACGGAGCTTTCGACCATTTCTGCAAAGATACGGGACCCTTCGAGGGCGGATGCCGTGGTGGCGTCCCCCAGCACCCCGACCGGGCTGACCGCCGCCATACCGCCGCGACGCAAGGCCGGCAGCAGCTCGGGCAGCGGCGCGGTATTGCCGACGACGCTTTCGTCGACCCAGACATCGGCGGGTGAAAGGTGCAGCAGTACAGACGTTTCGGTATGGCCCGCGTGGGCGTCCGCACCGGCGGCGACGCACGGGCACCAGGCCACGTCGCGCCCCTCGGCCCGCAGCAGCGTGGTCGCCGCCGTCAGCGCCGCCACGTTGCCGCCGTGACCGTTGACGAACACGATCCGGCCGGCCCAGTTACAGGCCGAGCGCCCGAACTCGACCAGCAAATGTTCCAGTGCGGCCAGGCCGATCGAGATGGTGCCGGGAAAGCCCTCGTGCTCACCGCTCGCGCCGTAACTGATGGCAGACGCGACCAACCACGTGGGCTGATCGACGCCGGGGATCGTCTGCGCGCGCAGTTCCTCCGCGACGGACCGCGACACTGCCTCGGCGATCCGGGTATCGGTATCCAGCGGCAGGTGCGGCCCATGCTGCTCGGTGGAACCAATCGGGACGATCAACGAAGGCCGCATGGCTTGCAACTGCCTCGACGTCGAGTTCCCGAGCTCGCTGGGAAAAGGCACCCGCCGATGGTAAGCCGAATTTGCCTGCTGTGCGCCAATTGTTGCCGTATACGCAACAATTCGTAGCGAATGGTCAAATCGCCGCGGTTGTCAAGACCCCGGCGACCATCACGTCAGTCCCGTCAGCACCGCGCGTATCAGCGGACCCGTCGAATCACCCGGTCCGCCCCGCGGCTCAGCCGCCCAGCCGCCGGGTGAAGCCTTCCGGCACCAGGATGTCGTCGGGTCCGAGGTCGTGGATCGAGGCCTTGCCCAGGCCACGCAGCGCGGAGTCGATACCCCCGTGCATGATGTCGAGGACGTTCTCGACACCGGCCTGTCCCTCGGCCGCGAGCCCCCACAGGTAGGCCCGGCCGAGCATGACCGCCCGGGCCCCCAAGGCCAGCGCCTTGACCACGTCGCTGCCGCGGCGGATACCGCCGTCCAGCAAAACCTCGACCTGGTCGCCGACGGCCTCGGCGATCGCGGGCAGCGCCCGGATCGACGCCGGCGTGCTGTCCAGGTTGTTACCGCCGTGGTTGGACACCGAGATTGCTGAAACACCGGCGTCCACAGCACGTTTGGCGTCGTCGATGCGCATGACGCCCTTGAGCATGAACGGTCCGCCCCACAGCTCGCGCAGCCAGGCGATGTCCTCCCAGGTCGGCGCCGGGGTGCCCATCCACTCGCCGTAGGCGTGGAAGAACGGTGGCGGGGCCTGACCGTTGATGGCCTGGTTCGGCACCGACAACTCCGGCGGACGCAGGGTCTTGCCCCAGGTCCACATGTAGCGGGGCTTGGTGATGACCTCGGGGCTCATCCTGAGGATGGTCTTGAGATCCATCTTCTCCGGGATCTTGGGGCTGCCCCAGTCCCGGCCGTGGCTGAAGCTCCAGTCGGTGGTGACGATGAGGCCCTTGGCGCCGGCCGCGCGGGCGCGCTCGGCCCGGGCCGCGATGTCGTCGCGGCTGCCGAGCCAGTAGATCTGGAAGAACGTCTTGTCGTTTGCCGCGATGACCTCTTCCATCGGCTTGCTGGCGAACGACGACAGCCCCATCGCGGTGCCGCGGGCCGCGGCCGCGCGCGCGACAGCGACCTCGCCGTCGGGGTGGATCGCCTGCACACCGGTGGGAGAAATAATCACCGGCAGCGAAATCTCTTGACCCATAACCGTTGTGGCCATCTCACGCTTGTCCAGCGCGCCGATGACGTGCGGGGCGAAGCCGAGCTCGCCGAACGCCGCGACGTTGTCGGCGACCGTCAGGCCCTTCTCGCTCGCCGAGATCAGCGAGGAGTAGGCGGACTTGGGGAGCCGCTTCTTCGCACGCTCCTGCGCGATGGCGACGGTTTCGAACCAGGTATCACGGGCCATGATTTAGACAGGACTTTCGTTACAGAATTTCTGGGGCGCCTTGGCCGGCATGGCCAACAGCTTGAGCGGGATCGGCCCCTTGGCAGGGCGAGCGGAGCGACGGGAAGAATCACCGCTGCCGCCCCGGGAGTGGTCGATATGCGACTTGGGCTTGTCGCGATCGAGCGCCAGGGCGGGCTCGCCGTAGCCCTGCACGCACTCGGGATCCGGCCCGTCCATGGGCAGACCGGTGAAGAACTTGGCCGCCATGCAGCCGCCGCGGCAGCTGTCGTAGTGCCCGCAGCTGCTGCAGGCACCGGCGGACTGCGGTTCCCGGAGCTCGCGGAACAGCGGGGCGTTCTGCCAGACGTCCTGGAAACCGTTGTCGCTCAGGATGTTTCCGGCCAGGAAGCGCTCGTGGATGGCGAACGGGCAGGCGTACACATCGCCCACGGGGTCGATCAGGCACACGACGCGCCCCGCGCCGCACAGGTTCAGCCCCGCGAGCGCTCCGGGCTCGCCGAGGCCCGACAGGTGGAAGAACGAGTCACCGGTGAGCACCCGCTCGCCCTTGGCGACCAGCCAGTTGTACAGCTGCACCTGCTGCTCGGCGGTGGGGTGCAGGTCGTCCCACACGTCGGCGCCGCGGCCGGACGGACGCAGCCGGGTGATACGCAGGGTGGCGCCGTAGTTGTCGGCCAGGGCCTTGAAGTCGTCGAGCTGGTCGACGTTGTGGCGCGTGACGACGACCGAGATCTTGGCGTCTCTAAAACCGGCGTTCTTCAAGTTCTCGAGCGCCCGGATCGCCATCGCGAAGGAGCCCGGGCCGCGCACCGCGTCGTTGATCTCGGCGGTGGCGCCGTCGAGCGAAATCTGAACGTCCACATAGTCACTCGCGGCCAGCTTGGCCGCGACCGCTTCGTCGATGCGCACGCCGTTGGTGGAGAACTTGACACCGACGTGGTGCTCGGTGGCGTAGTCGACGAGTTCCCAGAAATCGGATCGCACGGTCGGCTCGCCGCCGCCGATGTTCACGTAGAACACCTGCATGCGCTCGAGCTCGTCGATGATGTCCTTGCACTGCTGGGTGCTCAGCTCGCGCGGGTCGCGCTTGCCCGACGACGACAGGCAGTGCACGCAGGACAGGTTGCAGGCGTAGGTCAGTTCCCAGGTGAGGCAGATGGGCGCGTCGAGGCCGTGCTCGAACTGCTCGATCAGCCGGGGCACGGGTGCCGTTGCGGTCATGAAACGGTAGATCCTTCGGGGCTGTTCTGGTCGGCCGGGATCAGCATCTTGGACTGGACCAGCACGCCGAACGCGTGCAGATACGGCCCCTGCTGGTCATCGTCGATACCGGCGGCGCGGCAGGCGCTGCGGACGTCCGGATGGTCGGCGAGCGAGTTGACGATCTCGACGATGATGCGATTCTTCAGGAACGAAAGTTTGCGCGTACCAAAGTGATACAAGAGGGCGCCGAACGGTTCCGGGCGGACGGCGACCTGGTGGTGCAGCCGCCAGCCACGGTCCGGATCGAAGGCCGCCTCGGGCCCGGTCCGGGCCGCGGCTGGTGCAGACACGGTCAGTAGACCCCGCACATACCGTCGATCGAGACCTCTTCGACCAGAGTCTCGGTGACCAGTTCGGTATCGGAATTCGCCTGCTGATTCGAGTCCATGGATCGCCCCTTTCGCTACCGTGGCAGTTGTCGGGACTCGACAACTGTGATCCAAGTCGCAAGAATATGGCATCGAGTGCCGAAAAGGAAGGGCGGGTCTGATGAAGACCGAGACGGAGCGTCCCGCGCGCGATGCCGGGACCGCCCAGCACGGCCGGGTGGGCCGTCGCCGCTCCACCACGCGCGACCACATCACCCACGTGGCCCTCGAGCTGTTCGCGACCCGCGGCTTCGACGACGTCAGCGTCGACGACGTCGCCCATGCCGCCGGAATCTCCCGGCGCACCCTGTTCCGCTACTTCTCGTCGAAGAATGCCATCCCCTGGGCCGACTTCGACGCGAGTCTGACCGATCTGCGGGACCTGTTGAACGCCGTCCCCCACGACGTGCCGCTGGACGCCGCCCTGCGCTCGGCATTGTTGGAATTCAACAGCTTTGACGAATCCGAGACACCCCGGCACCGGCGCCGCATGCAGGTCATCCTGCAGACCGACGCGCTGCAGGCCTACTCGATGACGATGTACGCAGGCTGGCGCGGCGTGATAGCGGCGTTCGTCGCGCGCCGGCTGGACACCAAGCCGACGGCTCTGGTGCCGCAGACAGTGGCGTGGACGGTTCTCGGGGTGGCGCTGACGGCCTACGAACAGTGGCTCGCCGACGAGACCGTCTCGCTGCCCGACGCCCTGGGCGAAGCCTTCGACATCGTCCGCGAGGGCATCGGCGCCGTGTGATTTGTGCACGGTTTTCCGCGGTCAGCGCGGAAAACCGTGCACAAATCACAAGAAGTTGCGGTTGGGGCGTCGGAAAATGAGCGCCCGGCGCGACGATAAGGGTGTGAGGGGCGAATCAGACGGTGATGCTCCGCAGACGCTGCTGGCGCTGTACGACACGGCGCTGCCCGTGGTCTACGGGTACTTCGTGCGGCGCTGCGGTGACCGGGGCACCGCGGAAGACCTGACGTCGGAGACGTTTCTGGCGGCGATGGACGCCGCCCGCCGGGATTCGCCACCGGCGATCTCGGTGCCCTGGTTGATCGGTGTGGCCCGGCACAAGCTGGCCGACCACTACCGGCGCAGGCACGACCGCTTCACCGTCCCCGTACCCGAAACACCCGAGCCCGCAGAGCCTTTCGACGACTGGGACGCCGAGCTGGACCGGATCGTCGCCGAGGCCGCGCTGGCCCGGTTACCCGAACAGCACCGCATGGTGCTGACACTGCGATATCTGGATGACCGCCCGGTGCCCGAATGCGCCGAGTTGATCGGACGCACCGTGCACGCCACCGAGGCCCTGCTGGTACGGGCCAAGCGGGCATTCCGGAGCGAATACCAGGACACCGAATACCAGGACGGAGGTGCGTCATGACCATGCACAACAGTCACGACCCACTGACGGTCCTGGCCGGCGGCGAAAGCCCCGTACAACCGGACCCGGCCTTCGCGGCCCGGTTGCGGGCGCGTCTGGAAGCCGCCGTCACCCTTCCGAAAGGAGTTGTCATGAGTGGAACCGACACCGCCATCGCCGATCTGAACGCACCTGCCACCGCCCCGGTCGCGGCGCCCCGGCCCGCGGCCCTGCCCTATCTCGCGGTGGCCGACGCCCGGGCCGCGCTGACCTGGTACGTCGACGCGCTGGGTGCCGTCGTCGTCGGGGACCCGATCGTCATGGACGACGGCCGGATCGGGCACGCCGAGCTGACGCTCGCCGGTGGCGTGCTGTACCTGGCCGACGAGTTCCCCGAGCTCGGCCTGAAAGCGCCAGCAGCCCAATCTGTTTCGGTGAGCCTGATGCTCAACGTGCCCGATACCGACGCCGCGCTCGCGCAGGCCCGGCAGCACGGCGCGCAGGTGCAGCGGGAACCGTACGACGCCCACGGCTCGCGGACCGCGGTCGTGATCGACCCGTTCGGGCACCGCTGGATGCTCACCGGACCGGTCCCGGTCACTGTGCCGATCGAGCACGGCGACATCGGCTACATCTCGGTGCAGACACCGGACGCCCAGCGGGCCGCCGCGTTCTACCGGCACGTGCTCGGCTGGGACTACGACCCCGACACCCGCAAGGTGACGGGCAACCGCATGCACACCGGCATCTTCGAGACCACCGGCCCACAGACGGTGTTCTGCTGCTACGCGGTGCGTGATCTCGACGCCGCCCGGCAGGCGATCCTGGACGCGGGCGGCCGGGTGGGCACGCCCGAGGAGCACGAGTGGGGCCCGACGCTCGACGCCACGGATGCGCTCGGCACCGACTTCGCGGTGTTCCAGCCGGCGCCGGGAATCGCCCGGCCCGAGCTGAACGGCGCAGGGCCAGGCGAACTTTCGTATATGACGTACTACGTCACCGACTCGGCCGCGTTCAAGGATTTCTACGGCGCGGTGCTGGGCTGGACGTTCGAGCCGGGTCGCATCGAGGACGGCTGGGCAGTGCAGGGGTGCCACCCGATGTCCGGCGCGGCCGGCGGCGCCGCACAGTCCGTCGCCGTCCCGATGTGGACCGTGACCGACATCGACGCCGCGGTGGCGCGAGTCCGCGAGGCCGGGGGCACCGTCATCGACGAACCGTCCCGGCAGCCGTACGGCATGTCGGCGGAGTGCACCGACGACCAGGGCGCCCGGTTCTACCTCGGCGCTTTCTGAGGGATTTGTGCACGATTTTCCGCGCCCCGCGCGGAAAATCGTGCACAAATCCCTAGAGGACGTCGGCGATCGGGACGGCGGCCGCGACCTTGGCGCGGTTCTTCATCACCTTGCCCGGCATGCCGCCGCCGACGACGCCGCTGACGGCGCCGTCGCGCTCGTAGAACGCCAGGAACTTGCGGCCGTCGTCCTCGACGATGTGCACGGTGTCACCGGCCTTGGGCTCGCCCAGGCACTGGATTTTGACGTCGTACTGGTCGCTCCAGAAGTAGGGCACCACCACGGCGGCGGTGGCGTCCTGGCCCAGCATCGCCGGCACGATCACCCGCGCCTGCTCGGCCACATTGCTCCAATGTTCCACGCGCACTTGGTGTCCCGCGGCGTCACGCCAGGAGGCGACATCACCGATGGCCCACACGTTCGGGGCACTGGTGCGGCCGGCGGCGTCGCACACGACGCCGTTGTCGACGGCGATGCCGCTACCTTCGAGCCAGTCGGTCGACGGGCGCGACCCGATACCGACGACGACGACGTCGGCGTCGAGTTCGGTGCCGTCCGCCAGTTGCACCTTCTCGACGTGGCCGGTGCCCGTCACCCCGGTGACCCCGACGCCGCACCGCACGTCGACACCCTCGGCGCGGTGCAGCCGGGCCACCAGTTCACCGATCTCGGTACCGAGCACCGACGCCAGCGGCGTGGGCTGCGGCTCGACGATCGTGACCTCGACACCCATCTTGCGCAGGCTCGCCGCCACCTCGCAGCCGATGAAGCCGGCGCCGATCACCACGGCGCGCTTGGCCGAACCGGCGTGCTCACGCAGCGCCAGCGACTCGTCGTAGGTGCGCAGCACCCGGATGCCGTCGAGAGCGGGCAGCGACGGGATGGTGCGGGGCACCAGGCCGGTGGCGATGACCAGCTCGTCGTACGCGACGACCTCGCCGTTGGCGCGCGTCACCGTCTGGGCCTCGGTGTCCAGCTTGACCGCGCCCGAGCCGAGCAGCAGCGTGATGTCGTTGTCGGCGTAGAACTCGGCGGGCTTGAGCGTCGTGTCGTCGACCTCGGCGCGCAGCACGTCCTTGGACAGTGGCGGCCGGTCGTACGGCAGATGGACCTCGTCGCTGATCAGCGTGATCGGCCCGGCGTACTCCGCTTTGCGCAGTTGCTCAGCGGTGCGTGCAGCGGCCAGACCGCCACCGACGATGACGATGCCTCCGTTTGTAGTCACGTCGGCTTTCTTACACGATGCGGCCGGTGCGAGGTAGGCCACCCTGTGCTTACCTGCTCAGCATTACGGCAGGGGTTCAGGCGTGGCCCCGGCCACCGACCCGGCGCTCGACGATGTTCGACAGCACCACGATGCTCTCGCTGCGTTCGATCGCCGCACTGCCCCGGATGCGCTCCAGCACCGCCTCCAGATGCCGCATGTCCCGGGTCATGAGATGCAGGATCGCGTCGGACGTGCCGGTCACCGTGGCGGCCGAGACCACCTCGGGGATGCCCTCCCAGGCCTCCCGCAGCTGCGCCGGCGTGATGGTGCCGTGGCAGTACACCTGAACGTATGCCTCTGTCCCCCAACCGATCACGTTCCGGTCGACGACCGTCGTGAAGCCCCGGATGACGCCGGTGGCCAGCAGCCGGTCGACGCGGCGTTTGACGGCGGGCGCCGACAGGCCCACCCGTTCGCCGATCTCGGCGAACGTGGCGCGCGCGTTGTCCGCCAACTCGGCCAGGATGCGCTCGTCGGTCTCGTCGACGCTTTCCACCGGCCGCACACCTCCCTCACGCAATAGATTGTCGAATCGCGAGTGATCAAACAATAGATCTGTTACATATGCGCAACAAGCATCGATTGCTTGCGCGCAATAGTGCTCCTACCATCGAATTATGACGATTACTGATGTCGTCAAGATGGCGACACCGAATTCAGGCTGGCGACCGGACCGGGTGGCCCGCCCCCGGCACTATGTGATGACCCGGCCCACGCATTTCGCCGTCGAATATGCGATCAACCCGTGGATGGACACCTCCACCCCCGTCGATACGGCGCTCGCGGTGCGGCAGTGGGAGCATCTGGTCCGGACGTACCGCAGCCTCGGGCACACCGTCGAACTGGTCGAACCGATTCCCGGACTGCCCGACATGGTCTACGCCGCGAACGGCGGGCTGGTGCTCGACGACGGGTTCGAGAAGGTGGCCATCATCGCCCGCTTCACCTACCCGCAGCGGACCGGAGAATCGGTGGCCTACGCCGGATGGCTGATGGACCACGGCTACTGCCCGCTGTACACCGAGCACACCAATGAGGGCCAGGGCGACCTGCTGATCATCGGGTCAAAGATCCTGGCCGGCTACGGATTCCGCACCGACCGACAGTCGCACGACGAGGTCGCCAAGCTGTCCGGGCTGCCGTTGGTCAGCCTGCAGTTGGTCAACCCCCGCTTCTACCACCTCGATACCGCGCTGGCCGTGCTGGACGACGAGACCATCGCGTTCTATCCCCCCGCCTTCGGTGCCACGTCGGTCGCATTGCTGCGCAAGATGTTTCCCGGCGCCATCGAGGTGTCCGATGCCGACGCCCACGTGCTCGGCCTGAACGCGGTGTCCGACGGGCTGAACGTCGTGCACCCGGCCGCGGCCACCGGGTTCGCCGCGCAGCTCGCCGACGCCGGTTTCCGGCCGGTCGGTGTCGACCTGTCCGAGTTGCTCAAGGGCGGCGGATCGGTGAAGTGCTGCACCTTGGAGGTGTACCCGGCGTCATGCTGAAAGCCGTTGCGGGGACACCGGAAAGCACGGCCGAGCTGATCGCCCTCGACGACCGCTACGCCGCGCACAACTACGCCCCGCTGCCGGTCGTCGCGGCGTCTGCCGACGGCGTGTGGATCACCGACCCGGAAGGGCGCAGCTACCTGGACTGTCTCGCGGCGTATTCGGCGGTGAACTTCGGCCACCGCAATCCCGAGATCCTGGCGACCGCACATGCCCAGCTGGACACCGTGACGCTCGTCAGCCGCGCCTTCCACTCCGACCGCCTGGGCCCGTTCTGCGCCGCTCTCGCCCAACTGTGCGGCAAGGAGCTGGTGCTGCCCATGAACAGCGGCGCCGAGGCGGTGGAGAGCGCGATCAAGGTCGCGCGCAAGTGGAGTCGAGACGTCAAGGGCAGCACCGACCCGAACATCGTCGTGGCACAGGGCAACTTCCACGGCCGCACGACGACGATCATCAGCTTCTCCGACGACGACACGGCGCGATGCGGTTTCGGCCCGTACACACCGGGCTTCCGGTTGGTGCCGTTCGGGGACGCCGACGCGCTCGCGGCGGCCGTCGACGACAACACTGCCGCGGTGCTGATCGAGCCGATCCAGGGCGAGGCCGGAATCATCGTGCCGCCCGACGACTATCTGCCCCGGGTCCGCGCGCTGTGCACCGAGCGCCACGTACTGATGATCGCCGACGAAATCCAGTCCGGTCTGGCCCGCACCGGCCGCACCTTCGCGTGCGACCACTGGGGCGTCGTGCCCGACGTCTACGTGCTGGGCAAGGCGCTCGGCGGCGGCGTCGTGCCGCTGTCCGCGGTGGTGGCCGACCGGGACGTGCTCGGCG
The DNA here is from genome assembly GCF_045310915.1 of Mycobacterium sp. SMC-17. Lineage (NCBI taxonomy): Bacteria > Bacillati > Actinomycetota > Actinomycetes > Mycobacteriales > Mycobacteriaceae > Mycobacterium > Mycobacterium sp. SMC-17. The sequence continues at coordinate 111,271 of NZ_JBJIAK010000012.1, forward strand.
TGCTGCACCCCGGCGAGCACGGATCGACGTTCGGCGGCAATCCGCTGGCCGCGGCCATCGGCACCACGGTGGTCGGCATGCTGCAGCGTGGCGAATTCCAAGCCCGGGCAACCGAACTCGGCCGGCACCTGCACGCTCGCCTGACGGCGATGATCGGGCACGGCGTGACGGCCGTGCGCGGACTGGGCCTGTGGGCGGGCGTCGACCTCGATCCGGCCGTGGGCACCGGCCGGGAGGTCAGCCTGCGGCTGGCCGAGCGCGGTGTGCTGACCAAGGACACCCACGGCCCGACTCTGCGGTTCGCCCCGCCCCTGGTCATCACCCGCGCCGAAATCGATTGGGCGATGGACCTATTCGCCGAGGTGCTGGCCGGGCCGACGGACGTGCGGTGGTAGACCGATAGGATGCGTTTCAATCCGCCACCCGACTGGCCGCCGTTTCCACCCGACTGGCAGCCAGGCCCGGACTGGCAGCCCGATCCTTCCTGGCCGCCACCACCGCCGGGTTGGCCGATGTGGGTGGACGACCAATACCGTTACGCCCCAACAGAACCGGCGCAGCGGTCCGGAAAACGGAAATGGTGGATCATCGGGGGTGCGGTGCTCGCCGTCGTCGCCCTGGTGGCCGGCGGCACCGTCGTCGCCACCAAACTCTCGCGCGACAACGCGGCGGCACCGAGCGCGACGCCGACGCCGTTCAACGGCCTGACCATCGTGCCGACGCACCCACCGGAGCCGACGGACTTCGACACCTGGACCCGCGTCGGCGACGTCGAGGCCACGTTCACCAACGACGGCCGGGCGGTACGCCTCGAGTCGAACGCCAACCCGACGGCCGCCTGGGCGGGTCTGCTCCAGCCCGGCGACCCGGCGTGCTCACTGCGGTTCACCGGGCGCGTCCGCACCGCGTCGGGCGGTTACACCCTCGGGCTCACCACGGAGGCCGGTCCCGCCGAAACCGATTCCGGCTCGATCCCCACACCGCCCGGCAACGACTGGCACGCGATCGATGTGACGATCACGAAGGCCGGCGAGGTCGCGGTGGATCTCGACGGCAAGTCCGCGCTGCGCCGCACGACAACGCCCGGCTGCGGCCGTCCCGCGATCAGAATCTCGGCGGGCGCAACGGAATTCGCGGACGTGCTGGTCGGTCAGGTGTCCGCGTAGGTCAGTACTTCATGACGCCGCGGTCGACGGCGATCTGGGAACCGGAGATGGTCCCCGAGCCCGGGCCGGCCAGCCAGGTCACCACGTCGGTGACCTCTTCCGGCGTCATGAACTCCTGCAGACCGGCCTTGCCGTCGTGAGAGACGGGCTTGTACGGCATCGGCGCGAAGCTGTGCAGGTAGGTCGGGTACTTGGCGAAGATCGCACCCATGGCCTCGGGCTCGATCATCGGCGTCATGATCGAGTACGGATGGATCGAGTTGACCCGGATGCCGAACTCGCCCACCTCGAGGGCCAGGGCGTTGGTCAGACCCACGAGGCCGAACTTCGAGGCCGCGTAGTGGCCGTTGCCCGGCGTCGCCTTGAGGCCCGCCGAGGAGCTGACGATGATGATCGACCCGCCGTTGCCCGCCTCGATCATCGCCGGGACGACGGCCCGGATGGTGCGCCACGTGCCCGAGAGGTTGACGTTGACGACGCTGTCCCACTGGTCTTCGTCCATCTCGAACAGCCGTCCCCAGCTCAGGACACCGGCGTTGGCGACCAGAATGTCGAGGCGGCCGAACTGCTCGACGGCGTCGGCGACGACCTGCTGCTGCGCGGCCAGGTCACGGATGTCGACCTCACGGGCGAGGACCTTGCGGCCTTCGGCCTCGACCAGGCGTGCGGTCTCGGCCAGATCCTCCGACGTCGGCATCGGGTAGGTGATGGTGTCCGAGACGGAACCACAGATGTCGATGGCGACGATGTCGGCACCCTCGCGCGCCATCCGGACGGCGTGCGCCCGGCCCTGTCCGCGGGCAGCCCCGGTAATGAACGCCACCTTGCCTTCGAGTGCTCCGCCTGCCGTCATTGCCAGTCCCTTCATCGCTTCTCGCCGGAATCAACCGCCACGCTAGCAGCCAAACTAGAACGCGTTCTAGTGGCTCCCGAAAGGCGGTCGTGTCGACTACAACTCGGCGATGATCTGGGCGCGCTTCGCGGTGTACTCGGCCTCGCTGATGGTGCCCATGGCGCACAGCGTCTCGATCTCCTGCAGCCGCTGCGCTGTCGACGGCGCCGGTGGCGGCGGCACGACAGGCGGCGCCGCGGCGGCCGGCGCCGCCGCCGGCTCGCGCTCAGCGGCAGTGGCCCGCCGGACCACGTCCATCACCTGTTGCCGCACCGCTGGATTCGAGCGCAGGTCGGCGATTCCGCTGAGGGCCACCCCGTTCGACTTGAGGATCTGCAGGATGTCCATGATCGGACCCGACCGTCCCGTCAGGTCATAGGTGCGCCCGTCCTGCTCCGAGGTCAAGCGGACCGGCATCATGCCGGACACCAATGCGCTTCGCTCCCAGTCGATATGGAACTTGTTGGTCGCCGGGTTGACCATCACGACCAGCTTGCGGGCGGTGATCATCGGCAGCCGGCTCACCGAGGCCAGCACCTTGTCCTGCGCATCGAACGGAGCCAGCTGCGGCCCGGTGATGTGCAGATTGAGTTTCACCAGTGGCTGGTCGTTGACCCGGGTGCCGGTCTCCCCGATCCCGGTGACCTCGGCCAGCCCCAGTATCCCGCTGGCCTCGAGTTCCTCGAGCTCCGCCGACCGCATCTGGCCGAAGCCCGCCAACCCCAGCGCGACGAGTACGTCGATCGCCGTGACCAGCAGGCCCGCCCAGAACATCCACTTCAGCAATTCGTCCTGGCCGGTGTAGAAGTACACCGCCAGGAAGATGGGGCCCACCAGCCCGCCGCACAGCAGGACCATGACCTGAGCCTTGAGGTAACGCACCAGCATGTCAGCCACGCTCCTTGATCAGCCGAACCGATGCGAGAGACTTTAGTGCGGCTCAGTCGCCGAGGACGTCCAACAGGACGAACGAGAAATTGTCGGCGGCGCCATTGGCCCGGGCCGTCCCGATGATGATGGCCGAACCGTCGCCCCGGTCGTTGCACGCGGTGGCCGCCTGCAGATCGTGATGCTCCATCTGCCCGTGCACACCGTCAGAGCACATCAGGTAGCTGCCGGGCTGCAGCGGCGTCGCGGTCAGGTGCGCCGCGATGGGCACGCCCTGCCCGAGCGACTGCGTGATGATGTTGGTGGGCCGGCCCGACGCGTCGAGGACGGCGTCATCGACCGAAACCTGCGTCAGCGTCTCGCCCGCAACCGAATACACCCGGCTGTCCCCGACATTGAAGACGATCACCTCGTCGGCCGTCAGGCAGACACCGGCGATGGTGGTACCCATGCCGGCGAGTTCGGTGTCGCGGCCCATGTCGTACAGCCAGTCGCTGACATACGACAGCGACGACGTGATGTCGTCGCCACCGGTCCAGCCCGGCGACATGGTCGCGATCATGCTCAGCGCCGTCCGGCTCGCGACGTCGCCGCCGACGTGCCCGCCCATGCCGTCGCACACCGCGCAGACGAACGGGGCGCCCGGCTGCATCCGCATCTCCACCAGGACACCGTTGTGCGTCTGGCTGACCCAGCCGCCGACCATCACGGCATCTTCGTTGCGCTTGCGCCGCAATCCGGTGTCGGTGAATGCCCGTACGTTCACCCGCACGACAGGCCACCCCTCATCGTGTTCCCCTCCATCGCGAACGATCCTGCCATCCTGCCGGTAAAAGCACTGCGCCGACACCTCTTTCTCACGGCAAAACAAAGCGCCGCCCACCCTTTCGGGTGAGCGGCGCTCCGCTTGGAAAAACTAGATCACTTGATGATCTTGGTGACGCGACCCGCGCCGACGGTACGACCGCCCTCACGGATGGCGAAACGCAGACCCTCGTCCATGGCGACCGGCTGGATCAGCACGACGGAGATGTCGGTGTTGTCACCGGGCATGACCATCTCGGTGCCCTCGGGGAGGGTAACCACGCCCGTCACGTCCGTGGTACGGAAGTAGAACTGCGGGCGGTAGTTGTTGAAGAACGGCGTGTGGCGGCCACCCTCGTCCTTGGACAGGATGTAGACGCTGCCCTCGAACTCGGTGTGCGGGGTGGTGGTGCCGGGCTTCACGACGACCTGGCCACGCTCGACCTCTTCGCGCTTGATACCACGAACCAGCAGACCGACGTTGTCGCCGGCCTGGCCCTGGTCGAGCAGCTTGCGGAACATCTCGACACCGGTGACAGTGGTCTTGGTCGTGGTCGGGCGGATGCCGACGATCTCGACCTCTTCGTTGACGTTGATCACGCCACGCTCGACACGGCCGGTCACCACGGTGCCACGACCGGTGATGGTGAAGACGTCCTCAACGGGCATCAGGAACGGCTTGTCGGTCTCGCGAACCGGGTCCGGGATGGACTCGTCGACGGCCTCCATGAGCTCCTCGACGGACTTGACCCAGGTCGGGTCGCCCTCGAGCGCCTTCAGCGCCGAGACGCGGACCACGGGGGCCTCCTCGTCGAAGTCCTGAGCCGACAGCAGCTCGCGGACCTCCATCTCGACGAGCTCCAGGAGCTCCTCGTCCTCAACCATGTCGGACTTGTTCAGCGCGACGAGGATGTAGGGCACGCCGACCTGGCGGGCGAGCAGCACGTGCTCACGGGTCTGCGGCATCGGGCCGTCGGTGGCGGCGACCACGAGGATTGCGCCGTCCATCTGGGCGGCACCGGTGATCATGTTCTTGATGTAGTCAGCGTGACCGGGGGCGTCCACGTGGGCGTAGTGGCGCTTGTCGGTCTGGTACTCAACATGCGAGATGTTGATGGTGATACCGCGCTGACGCTCCTCGGGCGCGTTGTCGATCTGGTCGAATGCGCGCGATTCGTTCAAATCGGGGTACTTGTCGTGCAGAACCTTGGTGATTGCTGCAGTCAGCGTGGTCTTGCCGTGGTCAACGTGACCGATGGTCCCGATGTTGACGTGCGGCTTCGTCCGCTCGAACTTCGCCTTCGCCACTTCTGTGTCCTCCTGGACTTGTTGGTGCTTTGGTTAAGCAGTGTTGATGTGTTCAGTTGTGTGGTCTGCCGCAGCAAACGGGTCAGAGACTACTGGCCCGTCGCCTTGGCGATGATCTCCTTCGACACGTTCGCCGGAACTTCGGCGTACGAGTCGAACACCATGGAGTAGTTCGCCCGGCCCTGGGTCTTCGACCGGAGGTCGCCGACGTAGCCGAACATTTCGGACAGCGGAACCTGTGCCTTGACGACACGAGCACCACTGCGCTCCTCCATGGCCTGGATCTGGCCACGGCGGGAGTTCAGGTCGCCGATCACGTCGCCCATGTAGTCCTCGGGCGTGGTGACCTCGACGGCCATGATCGGTTCCAGGATGACCGGCTGCGCGGCAGACGCAGCCTTCTTCAGTGCCTGCGAACCGGCGACCTTGAAGGCCATTTCCGACGAGTCGACGTCGTGGTAGGCGCCGTCGAGCAGCGTCACCTTGAGGTTGACCAGCGGGTAGCCGGCCAAGATGCCGTACTGCATCGCGTCCTGCGCACCGGCATCCACCGACGGGATGTACTCACGCGGGATACGGCCACCGGTGACCTTGTTCTCGAATTCGTAGGTCGCACCGTCTTCGCCGACGAAGGGCTCGACGTTGATGATGACCTTCGCGAACTGGCCCGATCCACCGGTCTGCTTCTTGTGGGTGAACTCCACGTTCTGCACGGCCTTGCGGATGGTCTCGCGGTAGGCGACCTGCGGCTTACCGACGTTGGCCTCGACCTTGAACTCGCGACGCATGCGGTCCACCAGGATGTCCAGGTGGAGCTCGCCCATACCGCCGATGACGGTCTGGCCGGTCTCCTGGTCCAGGTGCACCTTGAAGGTCGGGTCCTCTTCGGCGAGCTTCTGGATCGCCGTGCCCAGCTTCTCCTGGTCGCTCTTGGTCTTGGGCTCGATGGCCACCTCGATAACCGGGTCCGGGAACGTCATGGACTCCAGCACGATCTGGTTGGCCGGGTCGCACAGGGTGTCACCGGTGGTGGTGTCCTTGAGGCCGATGACCGCGTAGATGTGACCAGCGGCAGCCGACTCGACCGGGTTCTCCTTGTTGGAGTGCATCTGGAACAGCTTGCCCAGACGCTCCTTCTTGCCCTTGGTCGAGTTGATGACCTGAGCACCGGAGTCGACCTTGCCCGAGTAGACGCGGACGTAGGTCAGCTTGCCGAAGAACGGGTGCGTGGCGACCTTGAACGCCAGGCCCGAGAACGGCTCGTCGGCCGACGGCTTGCGCGAGATGATCTCGTCTTCCTTGCCCGGGACGTGGCCTTCGGCGGCCGGGACGTCCAGCGGGGTCGGGAGGTAGTCGATGACCGCGTCGAGCATGGGCTGCACACCCTTGTTCTTGAACGCGGAACCACACAGCACCGGGTACGCGGCGCTGGTGACGGTGAGCTTGCGCAGACCGCCCTTGATCTCCTCGATGGTCAGCTCTTCGCCGCCCAGGTACTTCTCCAGCAGCGCCTCGTCGGTCTCGGCGACCGCCTCGATCATGGCGGTGCGGTACTCCTCGGCCTTCTCCTGCAGGTCGGCCGGGATGTCGACGACGTCGTACTTCTCGCCGAGCTTGGTCTCGCCGCGCCAGACCTTGGCCTTCATCTCGACCAGGTCGACGACGCCCTCGAAGTCACCTTCGGAGCCGATCGGCAGCTGGATCGGGATGACGTTGGCGCCCAGGCGGTCCTTCATGGTCTGGACCGAGAAGTAGAAGTCGGCGCCCAGCTTGTCCATCTTGTTGACGAAGCAGATGCGCGGCACGTCGTACTTGTCGGCCTGGCGCCACACCTGCTCGGACTGCGGCTCCACGCCTTCCTTGCCGTCGAAGACGGCAACGGCACCGTCGAGCACGCGCAGCGAACGCTCCACCTCGACGGTGAAGTCGACGTGGCCCGGGGTGTCGATGATGTTGATCTGGTTGTCGTTCCAGAAACAGGTGGTGGCAGCGGAGGTGATGGTGATACCACGCTCCTGCTCCTGCTCCATCCAGTCCATGGTGGCCGCGCCGTCATGGACCTCACCGATCTTGTACGAGATACCGGTGTAGAAGAGGATGCGCTCGGTCGTCGTCGTCTTGCCGGCGTCGATGTGCGCCATGATGCCGATGTTGCGGACCTTGTTCAGGTCGGTCAGCACGTCCTGTGCCACGGCTAGATTCCCACTCTTTCAGTTGCTTTAAGTAAATCCGCGTCGCCCGGTAGGGCGGTCAGTTGTGAATCAGATGCGCCGGCCGCCGACATTGGCGGCCGGCGATTGAGTCACCAGCGGTAGTGCGCGAAGGCCCGGTTCGCCTCGGCCATCTTGTGGGTGTCCTCGCGTCGCTTGACGGCGGCACCCAGACCGTTGCTGGCGTCCAGGATTTCGTTGGCCAGGCGCTCGACCATGGTCTTCTCGCGGCGAGCCTTCGAGAAGCTGACCAGCCAGCGCAGCGCCAGGGTGGTCGAACGGTCCGGGCGAACCTCGACCGGCACCTGGTAGGTCGCGCCACCGACACGGCGGCTGCGGACCTCGAGGGACGGCTTGACGTTGTCCATGGCGCGCTTCAGCGTCACGACGGGGTCGGTACCGGTCTTCTCACGAGCCTGCTCAAGGGCGCCGTAGACGATGCGCTCGGCCAGCGACTTCTTGCCGTCCAGCAGCACCTTGTTGACGAGCTGGGTGACCAGCTGCGAACCGTAGACCGGGTCGTTGACCAGCGGCCGCTTCGGCGCGGGGCCCTTGCGTGGCATTAGCTCTTCTCCTTCTTGGCGCCGTAACGGCTGCGTGCCTGCTTGCGGTTCTTGACACCCTGGGTGTCCAGCGAGCCGCGGATGATCTTGTAGCGCACACCGGGGAGGTCCTTCACACGACCGCCACGCACGAGCACCATCGAGTGCTCCTGCAGGTTGTGGCCTTCACCCGGGATGTAGGCCGTGACCTCAACCTGGCTCGTCAGCTTCACACGGGCGACCTTGCGCAGCGCCGAGTTCGGCTTCTTGGGGGTGGTGGTGTACACGCGGGTGCACACACCACGACGCTGCGGGCTGCCCTTGAGCGCCGCGGTCTTGACCTTGGCGGTCTTGTCGTGGCGACCCTTGCGGACCAGCTGGTTGATGGTTGGCATCTATCGGCTTTCTGTGTTGCGTTCGTACTGCGGTTTAAGTCTCTGTACTGCGGTTTTCGTCCGATCGCATACCCCGCGTCCGGGCGTGTCGCACGAGGCTAGGCACAGACCTTTCGGTGCACCACGGACATGCGAATTGGCCCGGCGTGCAGGCATGCCTACAAACACAATGGATGCAAGCGCCCAGTCGGCCAGGCACGAACCACCACGATACCAGTACGGACCGCCACGATCCAAACCCGCACGGGGCACTCAAACCGCAGGTCAGAACGGTGCAGCCGGGATCGTGATCAACACCTTACCGTTGGCGCGATCCCCATCGGGTCATCAGAACCACTCCGAGGATGACCGCGAAGATCACCACCACCCCGCCGCCGAGAACCGCGATTCGTTGCACCGACCAGAACGACGGCGCGATCCGACCCGTCTGCACCGACTGCACCGATATCGGCAGCTGCAGCGGCCCGCCGGCCACCACGGCGGCGAACGACTTCGCCGAATCGGCGGTGAACTGCCCGTGGATCTGGGTGCGTCCCGTCGTGATGGGTTCCAGCAGCGCCGGCGCACTGACGACCTGGGTGTCGACCGTGAAAGCGGTCCGGGCGCCGGTGTTGGCCGCGGTGAACGTCGACCAGACGTCGGCGGCCTTGTCGTCGAAGGTGACGAAGACGACGAAGTCGCCGCGCTGCCCGCCCTGGCGCGCCGAGGCGTCCTTGATCTGGTCACCGCCGATGATCAACTTGTCCAGCAGATACACCTGCTTGCCGTCGTCGGAGCAGGTGACGAGCGGCAGCTTGGGGTCGTCATGGTCGGCGAGCGCGTCCGGCTGCCCGCAGCGCGTGGCCTGGAACTGCAGCGACAACACCTGAATCTGCGGCTGGGTGCTCTGCCGCAGCGCCTTCTCATCGGCGATGCGCTGGCTGTCGGCCGCCTTCGGGGCCGACGGGGTCTGGGACGCCGGCTCGGCCTGCGCCGGAATCGTGTGGATGACGGGCCGTATATAGAGGCGGCCGACGGCGGTGATGCCGCGCAGCTGCGCCTCGGTGACGTCGGTGGCGCTGACCTTGAGCGTGTTCCCGTCCAGCCCGACGGTCACGTCGTGGCCACCGAGGTGGTTGATCCGGGATTCGACGACCTTGCGGGTCTGCGCGAGGGCATCCGGCGCCGTTCCGGGCGGCGCCTGAATCGCGACCGACGCGTGGACCACCGGACGGGGCGGGCCGGCGCGCCAGATGTCCCGGGTCACGAACACCGTCGCGCCATAACTGAGGATCAGCACTGCCAGCACCAGGGCGACCAGCCAGCGGGGCACGCCGGACGGCGCGGGCACGGGCGGCGGCCACCCGGGCGGCATCGCCGGTGGCATCCCCGGCGGCATGAAGCCCGGCGGTGGTGGCTGGGGCGGGTGCGGCGGCTGCCAGCCGCTGTGGTCGTCAGACATCACGCGCTCCCCTGATCAAGCCGAGTCGCGCTCGTTCATCCCTCGGGCCAGCCGTACCACCATGTCGGTGAACACCGCGTCGGTGTCGACACCGTCCATCACGCCCGTCATCTCCAGCAACACGAAACCGTGCAGGGCCGACCAGAACTCCAGCGCCGCGTAGAAGGCGTTCTCACCGTCGAGTCCGTACGACGCCAGAACCGCGATCACCGGCCCGGCCGCCGCGTGCGTCGCGGCGGTGTACTCGGGGTCGTCGCCACCCAGCGGCATCCGGGTGAAGGCCGAGTACCGACCCGGATGGTGATGGGCGTAGCTGCGGTAGGCACTGGCCATGGCCATCACGGCGTCGTCCCGGCTGCGGCCCTCGCCGACGGTGTTGAGCATGCCGATGATGTCGTCGATGACGCGCATCCGGACGGTGCGGCGCAGGTCATCGAGGCTCTGCACGTGGTTGTACAGCGACGGGCCCTTGGTGCCGAGCTGGTTGGCCAGTGCGTTGATGGTCAGCGCATCCCAGCCCTCGCGGTCGAGGAACGTCAGGGCCGCGCTGACGATCGAGTCCCGGCTGAGCTTGGTGGCCCGCGCCGCCGCCCGCGGCCGCACCGGCGCAGCCGGTCGGGCATCCCCAACCGCTTGCGACTCTGGCCGAGGTGCCATCTGCCCGATCCTCCGGTGTTCTATCGTGATTCCACGGACCGCGGCGCGGTCGGTTAACTAATGACTCTAACCTCTGGACGCTGCAGATACGTTGCCATTTGGGCGAATCTTGTAACCGCGTCTCATGGCAAGTCCCACAGAACGGACGAACCCACTCCGCAGCACCTGCCTCGCAACGTAGGCTCCCAGATACCGCAACACCGTGCACATCGCCGGACCAGAACGAAGGGAACCATCGTGAGTCGCACAGCATGGGGAACCGCATTGCTTGCCGGACTGCTGACGGTCCCGTTCGCGGTCGGCGCACCCAACGCCGCCGCGGTCAACGATGACACCCACATCGTCGGCACGGGCATCACCCAGACCCTCGACTGCCACAACGGCACCCTGTTCGTCAACGGTAGCGGCAACACCATCACCGCGTTCGGTACCTGCTGGGCCGTCACCGTCCAGGGCTCGTCCAACACCGTCATCGCCGACACGATCGTCAACGACGTCACCGCCTACGGCTTCAATCAGACGGTCATATTCCACAATGGGGATCCGGCACTCATCGACGTCGGTCACCAACTGGGATTGGGCAACCGGCTCAACAAGATCCCCTGACCGGGTTCCGCTCCGGGTGCCGGTAACGCCGACAGGGAGGGACACCGCATGAACCCCAACCGAATCGCGATGGCGGCGGGCGTCGTCACCGCAGCCGCTCTGCTGCTGACCGGCTGCGGATCGCAGGACAGCAATTCCGGTAGCAGCAGTTCGAGCGCCGCCGGCACGGCAGGCACCTCCGGCGTGCCGACGACAGCGCAGGTCGAGGTGGGCAACACCATCAACTACAGCGCCGTCGGCACCACGCGGGAAATCGACTGCGGCAGCGGCAAATCGCTGACCGTGGGCGGCGCCAACAACACGCTGACCGTCAAGGGCACCTGCGCGAAGGCCAACATCGGCGGCACCGACAATAAGGTGACGTTCGACAAGGTCGACCAGGAGCTCGACGTCGTCGGCATGCACGCCACCGTCACCTACAAGGACGGCACGCCGAAGGTCACCAACACCGGTACCGGCAACAGCGTCACCAAGGGTTAGCCCTCACTCCTTCGCGCCGTGCCGGCCCGCTCCACCGGCGAACCGCTGCGCGCCGGCGATCGACTCCTCGGCCACCTGCACCAGGCTGGCGAACTCGAATTCCATTGCGGATTGCTCGGATTCACCCCACTGGCGCAGTGCGGACATCCGGTCGGCACGCAGGCACAACTGCGGCAGCGCGGCCAACTGGTGGGCCAATTCTTCGGCCTTCTGCCGGGCCTGCCCGTGCAGCACCACCCGATTGGCCAAGCCGATCTGCAGCGCTTCGGCCGCGTCGACGGCCCGGCCGGTGAGGATCAGGTCCATCGCGCGGCTCTGCCCGATCAACCGCGGCAACCGGACCGTGCCGCCGTCGATGAGCGGGACGCCCCAACGCCGGCAGAACACGCCGAAGGTCGCGTCCTCCTCGACGACGCGCAGATCGCACCACACCGCCAGCTCCAGTCCCCCGGCGACGGCGTAGCCGCTGACTGCGGCGATCACCGGCTTGGACAGCATCATCCGGCTCGGGCCCATGGGCCCGGGCCCCGTCCGGTGCGTCTGGTTCATCTCCGGGGTGCCGAACGCCTTGAGATCGGCTCCGGCGCAGAAGGTTCCGTTATCTCCCCAGAGCACCGCGACGGACGCGGAGTCGTCGCGGTCGAAGTCGTCGAAAGCCTGGTAGAGCGCCGCTGCCGTCGGGCCGTTGACGGCGTTGCGGGCCTGGGGCCGGTCGATGATGACCGTCGTGACCGGTCCGTTCTTCTCGACGCGCACGGGCTCGGTCATGGTGCCTCCATCGGTTCATCGCGCCGCCCGGTCAGTTCGGCGGCGAAGTCTGCATAGGCCTGCCGCAGCGACTGTCCGGGCCAGTCGCCGGGGAGCAGTTCGGCGGGCAGGACCGGGTCGGCCAACAGGTGTCGGACGATGGCGGCCGCGGCGACGAAGCGGCCGGGAATGTCTGCTGCCGAGGCGATTTCGTCGAGCAGTTGGCGTGCGGTGGTGATCCAGGAGGGCAGATCCCACAACAGGGCGGCGAGCCCCTCGGGGTCGTCGTCCCGGCTGGTCAGCACCCGGGCGTTCGCCGTGACCTCCTCGGGAAGCTCGGCGGCCAGATTGGCCGGCCGCAGCCACAGGCCCTCGCGGAGCTCTCCGAACCTGTTCTGCAGCAGGTCGTTTCGCAGTTCGGCCCGGGTCCGGGCGTCAGCGCCGATAGTGGTGATGACGACGGTCGTCCAGTCGCCATGCCACGGCCGGGTTTTCGGGTCGATGGCGGCGTCCTGCCGTCGCTGCCGCGCCAAGAGACGGTCGGCGAGCCGGTAGCCGTCGGCCGAGCGCACCAGGTCGCCGGCGCTGACCATGCGCGTCAGCGCCACCCGAAGCGTCTGCTCCTTGATGTCGAAATCCGAAGTGAGCCGGACCAACTCGGCCGCGGATGCCCAGGCCGGGTGGGCACCCAGTAGCACGCTGAGCACCACCGACCGCGCGGTCATCCGCTTCAGATCAGCCATGGCCGTCAGACCCCGGAGGCAACCCGGCCCGCATCGCCGAACGGATCATCACGGTGCCGCACCGCCTGCCGGAACCCGTGCTCGACGGCGTCGGCGACGAAGGCGTGCCCTTCGGGGGTGTGCCGGGCGATGCCGTCGAACACCGTGCTGACCATCCGGCTGGTCGCGATCCCCTGCTGCAGGAGCGACGTGTTGCACGCCAGCTTCGCCATGATCAGCTGGTTGACGGGCATGGCCGCGATCCGGGCGACCAGCCGCTCGGTACGTTCGTCGAGATCTTCGGGCTCCGGGGCCTCGACCGCCAAACCCCATTCGGCCGCCTGCGCGCCGGTGATGCAATCCCCGGTGAACAGCAGGCGTTTCGCGCGCTGGTCACCCAGGCGATGCGCCCACAACCCGGCCGCCGGCACACCCCACACCCGCATGGGCGGATAGCCGATCTTGGCATCGGAGGCCGCGATCACCTGGTCGGCGTGCAGCGCGATGTCGGTGCCACCGGCGACGCAGTAGCCGTGGATCTTCACGACCGTCGGCTTGTCGCAGTGCATCAGGCTGGAGAAGCCACGGACGAACCGGCTCATCATCTGGTAGTCGATCATCGGGTCCCAGGGCTGGTTCGGCAGGTGGTTGACCGCCTGGGTCTTGCCGTCGAGCACGGTGCCCTGGTGCTCCGCGCCGCCGGCGGCTCCGGTGCCGTCGGCATAGGCGCTCAAATCGAAACCGGCACAGAAGCCTTCACCCCTGCCGGACACCAGGATGACGTGCACGTTCGGATCGAGGTCGGCCCGCTCGACGCATGCGGCCAGCTCCAGCGGAGTGTCCGCGACGATCGAGTTGCCCTTCTCCGGTCGGTTGAACGTGATCCGGGCGACGCGATCGGCGACCTCGTAGGTCATGGTCTTCAGATTCACAGGTAAACCCTCTCCGCGAGCAGTCGTGAAAACCCCCAAAATGATTGGTTTTTAGGGGTTTTCACGTCTGTTGGGCAGTTGAAATCAGCCCTTGACCAGGGCGCGTTCGATGATGGGTGCCAGGTCGAGGCCCGTCGGCAGCGTGCCGAATGCGCCACCCCACTGGCGGTCGAGGCGGCTGACCAGGAACGCCTCGGCCACCGCGGGGTGGCCATGGCGAACCAGCAGCGCGCCCTGCAGGGCCAGCGAGATGTCCTCTGCCACTTTGCGTCCGCGGTATTCGAGCGTCTGCGGATCGGTGAGCTGCGCCTTGAGCGCGTTTACGTGGGCGTCCAGGCGGAGGTCCTGCGCCTGCGCCAATTCGTCGAACAGCACCTCGATGCACTCGGGCTTGGTGGCCATGGCACGCAGCGTGTCGAGCGCGCTGACGTTGCCCGAGCCTTCCCAGATGCCCATCAGCGGCGCCTCGCGGTACAGTCGCGGCATGCCCGATTCCTCGGCATAACCGTTGCCGCCGAAGCACTCCATGGCCTCCGCGGCGTGCGGCGTCGCGCGCTTGCACACCCAGTACTTCGCCGCGGCCAAACCGATTCGGCGGAAAAGGGATTCGCGTTCGTCGCCGCGGACGGCGCGGTCGGTGGCGCCGGCCATGCGCATCGCCAGCATGGTGGCCGCCTCGGCCTCGACGGCCATGTCGGCCAGCACATTGCGCATCAGTGGCTGATCGATCAGGTACGCGCCGAAGGCCTTGCGGTGCTGGGCGTGGTGCACAGCCTGGGTCAGACCGGTGCGCATGCTGGTGGCGCTGCCCAGCGTGCAGTCCAGGCGGGTCAGGTTGACCATCTCGATGATGGTCGGCACGCCGCGGCCTTCTTCACCGACCAGCCAGACCGTCGCACCGTCGTACTCGATCTCGCTGGAGGCGTTGGCGTGATTGCCGAGCTTGTCCTTGAGCCGCTGGATGAACATGCGGTTGCGGGTGCCGTCGGGCAGGACGCGGGGCAGGAAGAAGCAGGACAGTCCCCCGGGCGCCTGCGCGAGGACGAGGAACATGTCGCCCATCGGCGCCGAGGTGAACCACTTGTGGCCGCGCAGCGAGTAGCTGCCGTCGCCGTTGGGCGTGGCCTGCGTGGTGCCGGCGCGGACGTCGGAGCCGCCCTGCTTCTCGGTCATCGACATGCCGGCGGTGATACCGGCTTTGGTGGCAGGCACTTTCAGCTCGGGGTCGTACACCCGGCTGGTCAGCAGCGGTTCGTAGGTCTTCGACAGTTCGGGGTTGAACCGCAGCGCCGGGACGACGGCGTAGGTCATCGAGATCGGGCAGACGTGTCCGGGCTCCGGGGTCCAGGCCGACATCTTCGCCGCGCGGACGACGTGGGCGCCGGGACGGTCGTCGGCCCAGGGTGCGCCGTGCAGGCCGTGCGTCACCGCGGCGTTCATCAGCTGGTGGTAGGCGGGGTCGTATTCGACCTCGTCGACGCGGTGCCCGTAGCGGTCGTGCGTGTGCAGGATCGGGACGTTGCGGTCCGCGAGCTCACCCCAGCGCTGCGCGACGCGGCTGCCGCCGAGCGCGCCGACCTCGTGGACCTCGTCGACGCCCCACTCCCCGCCTTCGCGGATCAGCGCCTCGGCGAGGGCCGGGAAGGTGGCGGGGTTGTAGTTCTGCAGTGGCGGAACCTGATTGGTGACGACATGCGTATCAGCCATGTCCCCACTATTACACTTTTACGACAGCCGCACAAGAACTGTATATAACCCGCATGACTCGTCGGTGGCGTTCGACTACTTGCGCATCCGCCGAAATGTCGGACCACCATGTAACGATGACGGCGTGAGCAAAGAGCAGGCCGCCACGCATCCGACGGCCCCCGACCCATCGCGCATCTACATGCCGGTGGTGCTTTTCTTGCTCATCGTCCTGCCGGTCATCATCGCCGCAAACGTCTTTGTTCTGATTCGCCTGGGATTCAACATGTTCACCCTCGCGGGACTGATCATCGTCACCCCTGCGATCCTCGGCGTATGGGGTCGCACCTTCATGAAGGTGAACGAGATGATCGAATCGAGGCAGCGGAAGTACAAGTACCTCATCTGCGCGGACGACTATGAGGAAGCGCCACAACCGATTCAGACGACGATGCGCAAGATCTTCGAGTCCGCAGAATCGTTGCGCGACAACCCCGCCTACCGCGATGGAATGTTCGGCGACCTCGACATCGACCGCGTGCTCTACTCTGCGTCCGAACAGGCGGTCCAGTTAGCCACTCTCAACGCCGCGAAGCGCAAGCTTCAATCCGTGCCGGGGCGTGTCGACGAGGATGCATTGCGTCGCGCGCGAGCCGGCCTCCACAAGATCGGTCGGCAA
Source organism: Mycobacterium sp. SMC-17 (assembly GCF_045310915.1). NCBI lineage: Bacteria > Bacillati > Actinomycetota > Actinomycetes > Mycobacteriales > Mycobacteriaceae > Mycobacterium > Mycobacterium sp. SMC-17. The sequence continues at coordinate 127,426 of NZ_JBJIAK010000012.1, forward strand.
CTCGATCAGGTCGAGGCAGAGCTCAGCCGCGCCGCCACTGCCGCAAACGGCTTGTCCGCAAAGATCATTGCGGCCGAGAAAACGCGTCAGCAGAAGGTGAGGGACAGGGAAGCCGCCGCGCGTCGCGATCAGAAACGCGCGGATGCGCAACGCCTGCTCGACAAGGCAGTCATGCAGACGCGGTCAACGTCACGGATTGACACCAGCGGGATCGGCGACCACATCGAATCAGTTGCTGCCGGCTATGACGACGCAACCAAGATCACCGACAAAGTTCTCGGCCCTGGCGCCACCTAGACCGCCCAGCAGCCGTCGTTCTTGGAATCAGCTTGGCAACCCTTTCGGGCAGCCATCAATTGGGCAACGAAGCTGGGACTTGACCCCGTGTGTTGGACACGCTGAATCCCGCAAGGTTGGCGGGGGAAGCGAGATGATCCACCACGATGGC